>NZ_QRYG01000040.1:0-1914 GCF_003462845.1 Collinsella sp. AF15-51
CCGTGGCGGCCCGCGCTGCATGAGCATGCCCTTCTGGCGCGAGGACCTCTAAGGTTTTCAAAGACCCGTACAGGTCTTACTACAAACATCTAGCTGCCATTAGATGTCTCCCATTGGGGCGGTGCGGATCTTTCGCACCGCCCCATTCATGTTTAATGACGCTAAATGAAGATCAGATAAGGTGGCCATGGATATCAAGCCAATCGGTGTTGAGGAATGGCTCAACGTTTGGGAGAAGAGTGCTACCTGGGATATCGCTCAGTCGACGATCTCGTCGCTGACCATGGGCGAGCTTCGCGCACTGGACGAGCAGGACGGCGCCACGTTCTACGAGCGCCTGGATCGCGAGAAGATGAACTACGGCTGGATCGAGGGATCGCCGGAATTTAAGGCCGAGGTCGCCAAGCTGTATCGTCGCGATGTCAATCCCGATCACATTCTGCAGACCAATGGCTGCACGGGCGCCAACCTCAACGCCATCATGGCCGTTGTGGAGCCCGGCGATCACGTGATTGCCGAGTGGCCTACCTATGCGCCGCTCTACGAGATTCCGCGTACGCTGGGTGCCGAGGTCGAGTATTGGGAGCTTCGCGAGGAGCTCGGTTGGAAGCCCGATATCGATGAGCTCAAGCGCTTGGTGCGCCCCAACACCAAGCTCATCTGCATCAATAACGCATCGAACCCCATCGGTACGGTGCTCGATGCCGATACGCTCGGCCAGATTGCGGAGATTGCGCGTTCGGTGGGTGCCTACGTGCTGTGCGACGAGGTGTATCTGCCGCTCGAGAACACCGAGTCCTTTATGTCGATGGCCGACGTGTACGAGAAGGCCATTGTCACCAACTCGGTGTCCAAGACCTATTCGACGCCTGCTGCCCGCGTGGGCTGGGTCGTGACCGATGAAGAGGTATCCAACCGCATCCGCACGTATCGCGACTACACCATGATCTGCGGTGGCGTGTTCAACGACGCCCTGGCGACCTACGTGCTCGAGCATAAGGACAAGATTCTCGAGCGCAACCGCAAGATCGTGTTTGGCAACCGTGATATCGCGCAGGCCTGGATCGATACACAGCATCGCGTGTCCTGGACGGCCCCGCAGGGCGTGTCCACCTCGTTTATCCAGCTGGATATCCCCGAGGACGATGAGGAATTCTGTAAGCGCCTGTTGGCCGAGAGGGGAGTGCTGCTGGTTCCCGGCAGCCGCTTTGAGCTTCCCTGCGGTGCACGCCTGGGCTACTGCGCGAGCGAGGACGTTCTTCGCGAGGGCCTGAGGCTTCTGGGTGAGGCGCTGGCCGAGTTCGATCGCTAGGATCACGACTTCCTTCGAAGTCCGTATTCAAATTGGCCGACGATAATCGATAACAGACCCGTTTCCCATGAGGGGGCGGGTCTGTTTTTTATACCGAGAAGTCAAGTTGTTACAAATGAGGCCGTACGGCAAGCTGATATCCGCTGGGCCTTATACTGAGCTTCCGGCGAACGGTGCCCAGCGTCTGGTAAACGGTAGTCTGGTTGCTAAAAATGAATAGGACGAACTTTTTTCTGAATAAAAATCAAAATGGTTGAGAGGCAGCAAGAATTGCGAATTCTATTCATACCCTTGCGTGAAATATGCAAATTGAGGGTGGTTTAACAAAGATTAGTTCCAATGGGATTTCCGGTTAAAAAAGCATTTAAGCACGTAAATACACTTTATTAAGTCAAAGTGTGCCATGCGTGAAGTATATGTGTATGCCGTTCACCCCTCATAAAAAACCGTTCGGGGGCAAGGTGGAAGTATGGGCTGATTTTGGATATAAATATGTCGTCAGCAATAACGCCTCACACGGAGGGGCGCTAACGAATCGGCCCTGACAAGGGCCCGAAAGAAAGGTAGGAGGCCATGACGAAAGGTCTGCACGTGCCTTCCGA
>NZ_QRYG01000041.1:0-1544 GCF_003462845.1 Collinsella sp. AF15-51
CCATTACAGTCTGAAATAGGCCATCGATAAATTTCGATGGCGAGCATTCGGCGCATTGCCTACGATACGGGCAAGCCCCGAGGGGCCGCCGATCGGGCGCCTCCGGATGGCCGTCTGCCCCTGCCCCGTAGAGGGCCCGGGGGGGTGTTGCCACCGGGGGCGCTCGCCGCTCCGGACGACTGATAGGAAACTGCCGGGCGCAAGCGCCACGGCCAGGTAATGTGGGTGTCGCGGGGAGGGGTTCCGATCGGCCTACCGATTGGAGGATACCACCGTGGCACCAATTAGAATGCCGGAAGCCGTCATCGGGCTCGATGTCGGGAAATCGTCCCACTGGGCATGCGTCGCGACTCGAGATGGCGAGGTGCTGTTGAGCGCCCCCGTCGCGAACAGGGAGGACGACCTGGACTCGCTGTTCGGCCGCTTCCCCGATGCGCTCGTGGTCGTCGACCAGTCGCGCAACATAGGCGCCCTCGCGCTCGCCCGCGCCAGGGCGGCCGGGATGTCGGCGGCGTACCTGCCGGGACTCGCGGCGCACGGGGCCGCCAGGCTCTTCGCCGGCGACGCCAAGACCGACGAGCGAAACGCGATGGTCATCGCGAAGACGGCGCTTGGCATCCCCGACGCGCTCCTGCCGGTCGGAGACCCAGGTCCGACGATTGCGGCGGCGAGGGCGCTGGCCGCCCAGAGGAACTTCCTGACCTGCGAGAACACTAGGAATAAGAACCGGCTGCGCAGCATCCTGCTGGAATCGTGCCCCGCCTTCGAGGCGCTGGTCGACCTGTCCGACGGGCCCCAGCTGAGGCTCATGGCATCCCTCGGCGGGGCCTGGTCGGTAGCCGACGCCGGGCCCCGCAGGGCGGCGGCGCTCACGCGTGGGGCGGCGCGCGGTAAGATCGAGGCCCTCGTCCGCTCGACAACCTCCTCGACAAGGCCGGATGCGTCGGTCGTCGCCGCCGAGGACCGGGCGGTGAAACTGCTCGCGCGCAGGATATCCGAGAACTCGGCGGAGATCGAGGCGATCACGGCGGAGATCTCCGCCCTGCTCGAGGGCGACGATACCTACCGATGCCTCCTGACGGTGCCGGGCATCGGGCCCAAAACCGCTTCCGAGCTTGCGATCTCCATCGACATCGAAGACTTCCCCAGTCACGACAGGCTCGCGTCGTACTGCGGCCTGGCGCCGCGCAACCGCCAGTCGGGAACCTCGATCTCCTCGGTGACGGCATCGCGCCAAGGCAACAAGAGGCTGAAGAACCTGCTCATATTCTCATGTAACTGCCTTACCCGGACAGAGGGGAGATGGGGCGACTACTACACCAGGTGCCGGGAGCGGGGCATGTCGCACGGCAAGGCGCTCAAGGCGCTGGCGCGAAAGAGACTGAAGGTCATCTACGCGGTCATGCGAGACAGGGTGCCTTACGCAGCCTAGCCGAAACGCACCGAGCAGACTGAAGCCCACCGGCCTAATGGCTTGGCGTCAGCATGCCGCGATTCGGTCGCACGGAGAGCATTTCCCAGTTGACAAAACTATAGGAACACCC
>NZ_QRYG01000042.1:0-1449 GCF_003462845.1 Collinsella sp. AF15-51
TGAACTGCGTCCCAAATCTTGGACGCCCTAAATAGCGACTAGGCCGCGAGGGCCTGATTCCGGAACTCCTCCGGGGTCAGGCCCTTCAATCTTACCTGCCTCCGGCTCGTGTTCCAGTGGACTATGTATTCCTCCAGGTCGCGTTTGAAATCCTCGAACGTCTCCCACTCGCGGCCCCGGTAGAACTCGTCCTTGACGTGGCCGAAGAGCTGCTCGGTGGCGGCGTTGTCGATGCAGTTCGCCTTCCTGGACATGCTCTGGACGATGCCGGCGGCCTCGAGCCTGGATGTGTACGAGGCGTGCTGGTACTGCCAGCCCCGGTCCGAGTGCATGGTCGGGGCGGCGCCCTCGGGGATCTTGGACAGCAGCTCGTCGAGCATCCTGACCTGCTGGGCCATGTCGGGCGTGGTCGATATGTCGCTCGCCACGATCTCCTTGGTGCAGAAGTCCAGCGTCGGGGCCCAGTAGGCCTTGCCGCCCGCCACCTTGAACTCGGTGACGTCCGTTCCCAGCTTCCGCCACGGGGCCCCGGCGTCGAAATCCCTCGCGATCACGTTCTCGAACGTCCTGCCGACGACGTCCCTGTACGAGTTGTACCTGTGGTAGGCCGTCTCGCGTCTGATACCGCAGCGAATCCCCATCTCGCGCATCATCTTGAGCACGGTCTTGTCGGCTATCACGGCCCCCTCTTCCGCCCTGAGGCACATCGCTATCTGCCGGTGCCCGCAGCCGTTGGCGGTGCGCGAGAAGATCTCGGCGGCCGCCTCCCAGAGCTCGGGGCGCGTGGGCCTCGGCGGGTGCGCGAGGGCGTAGTAGTAGGTCGACCGCTTGAGCTCGGCGCATGCGAGCAGGTGCCCGAGCGCGTGCCCCTCGGCGCGCAGGGCCGCGACCGCTTCGGCCTTCGCCCTGGTCAGAGCCCGTCCCTCTCGACCAGGGCGCGTAATTTTTTTAGGTAGGCCACCTCGGCCTCGAGCCTACGGCACCGCTCCTCGAGCTCCTCCTCGCGGGTCCGCGGCCTCGCCTTGGAACCCTTCGGCCGGCCCTTGGGCCTCGGGCGCAGGGCCTCCGCGCCGCCCCGGCGGTATAGCGCGCACCACTTCTTGAGCGGCGACATCGACATTATGCCGAACGCCGCCATCGCCTCGGTCTTCGTCATGCCGCCGTCGACGACGGCGGAGGCGGCGGCGACCTTCTGCTCGTATGTGTACCTGCCCTGCTTTCCGTCCATGCGCAGCAGCACCTCGCTCCCGAATGCGCGGTATATCTCCTGCCATCTTCTCACGGCTTCCACGGGAAGCGAAAGGGCAATCGCGGCAGATTTATACCCGTGCCCGAGCTCGAAGAGCCCTATGGCCGCCTTCCTGGCCTCGATATCATGCTTCACTCTCAAATCAACGCGCATAAAGAAAGCCTCCCATTTCTCATGTCCAAGAAATGGGAGGCAGTTCA
>NZ_QRYG01000043.1:0-1354 GCF_003462845.1 Collinsella sp. AF15-51
GGCTTATAGGACAAAATGTGTGTCTACTTTAGGGGCATCGGCGCAGGTCGATGCCCCTTTTTTAGCCGTTTAAATTCCGTGCCCGCTTTTAACCGCTCGGACAGAATGTGTGTCCGGTTGCCTATCGTTCCCGCAGGTAGATAACCTTTTCCGGAACCGTTAAATACTCTTTCGGAAGAGGTGCCCATGAAGGCCGTTTATTGCCCCTACTGCGGCGGTCGGACCAAGCGCAACGGCAGGACCTCATCGGGGTCCCAGCGGTGGAGGTGCACGGCCTGCGGCGCGTCGACGACGGTGAGGTACGACGACACGGCGGCGAGGCTCGAGGAGTTCCTCGGGTGGCTCCTCTCGAAGGACTCGCAGGCCGCGATGCCGGGCGGCGGGCGGTCCTTCAGGCGCAGGACGGCCGAGTTCTGGGAGGTCTGGCCCATGCCCGTCCCCGACGGCGAGCTCCACCGCGTGCTCCACGTCGACGGGATCTGGGTCGCGCGCGACCTCGTCGTGCTCATATGCTGCAGCGGCGAGAGGGTGGTCTCCTGGTACATGGCGAGGTCGGAGAACTCGAGGGCGTGGTCGGCCCTCATGGCGCCGATCCCGGCGCCCGAGGTGGTCGTCACCGACGGCGGGAGCGGGTTCGCCAAGGCCGTGCGCGAGACCTGGCCGCGCACCAGGGTCCAGAGGTGCACCTTCCACGCCTTCTCGCAGGTCAAGCGCTACACGACGACGCGGCCGAAGCTCCAGGCGGGGCGCGAGCTCTACCTCGTCGCGCGCGACCTCATGGGCATCGAGACGCTGCACCGGGCGGAGCTCTGGGTCGAGCGCTACCTCGACTGGTGCGGGTTCTGGGCCGACTTCCTGGAGGACAGGACCGTGGTGGACGGCAGGAGGGTCTACACCCACGAGAGGCTGAGGCGGGCGCGCTCGTCGCTGTCGTCGCTGGTGTCGGCGGGGACGCTGTTCACCTACCTCGACCCCGCCCTGGCCAAGGCCGGCCCGCTGCCGTCGACCAACAACATGATCGAGGGAGGGGTGAACTCGCAGCTGAGGGCCGTCCTGCGCAACCACCGGGGGCTGACGTCCGTCAAGCGCGTTAAGGCGGTGTTCTGGTGGTGCCACGCTCATTCGGGGGACGCGAGGACGGCGCGCGAGAAGCTCGCCGCGATGCCGACCGACGCGGACATCGACTTCCTGTTCAGCGTCTACTCCGCCTCGCCGTCGCGCGAGGACGGAGGGCCGGAGTGGGGCGACAGGGCCGTGTGGGAGGATCTCCACCACAGGGACCCGTACCCGTTCTGGCTGGATTAATGGATGGAAACGGATGTTCTATCGGGACACACATTTTGTCCTATAAGCC
>NZ_QRYG01000044.1:0-1267 GCF_003462845.1 Collinsella sp. AF15-51
CTTAGAGGTCCTCGCGCCAGAAGGGCATGCTCATGCAGCGCGGGCCGCCACGGCCGCGGGAGAGCTCGGCGGAGGGCACGACGAGAAGGTCCAGGCCCTCCTTGTACAGCACGTCGTTGGTGACGGTGTTGCGGGCGTAGACGCAGATCTTGCCGGGCTCGACGCACAGGGTGTTGGAGCCGTCGTTCCACTGCTCGCGGGAGGCCGCGATCGGGTCGCCGCCGCCGCAGGGGATCAGCTTGACCTGGTCGACGCCGGTGGCGTCCTCCAGGACGTGCTCGAGGGTGTCCTCGATCAGGCGGATGTTCACGTCGCCCGGGTTCTTGCCGGCGGTCAGCTCGTAGACGCGCAGGGTGCCCATGATGGCGGGGTGGATCGTGAACTTATCGACGTCGATCTGGGTGAAGACCGTGTCGAGGTGCATGAAGGCGCGCGAGACCGGGATGTCGAAGGCCAGGATGCGCTCGACCTTGGAGTCGGAGTTCCAGAAGATGTTCTGCGCCATGACGTCGATGGCGGCTGCCTGGGTGCGCTGGGAGATGCCGACGGCGAGGGTCTTCTCGTTGATGTTCAGCACGTCGCCGCCCTCGGTGTGGAACTGGCAGTCGCGGCGGAAGTACAGGGAGACGTCCTTGTAGTCGGGGTGGTACTTGAAGACGTACTTGCCGTACAGGGTCTCGCGGTTGCGGGTGACCGAGTACATGCGGTTGAGGTTGACGCCCTCGCCGACGACCGCGAACGGGTCGCGGGTGAAGTAGAGGTTGGGCATCGGGTCGATGATCAGGTCGGACTCGGACTCGGAGTTGACCAGGGAGTCGAGGGTCGTGGACGCCGTGAGGGGCATGTCGATCTCGGCCTTGGTCATGCCGGCCATGGTCTTCTTGACGAACTCGAGGTTGTCCTCGATGGAGTCCAGCTTCTCGCGGACGATCTGCGGCATCTGCTGGCCGCGGATGCCTGCCTCGGCGATGTACTGGTCGGTGAACTCGGCGCGGGCGCCGGGGACCTGGTCGAACACCTCGGCGACGAGGTTCTCCAGGTAGAGCACCTCCACGCCCTGGTCCCTCAGGATCTGGGCGAAGGTGTCGTGCTCCTGCTGCGCGACCTCCAGGAACGGGACGTCGTCGAACAGGAGTCGCTCGAGCTCGTCGGGCGGCAGGTTGAGGAGCTCGTCGCCGGGACGGTGCAGGCAGACCTTCCTGAGCTTGCCGATCTCGGAAGGCACGTGCAGACCTTTCGTCATGGCCTCCTACCTTTCTTTCGGGCC
>NZ_QRYG01000045.1:0-1110 GCF_003462845.1 Collinsella sp. AF15-51
ACCGGAGGGGCGCCGGGGGCGGGAATCGCGCACTCCATATTTTGTTCACAAATGAATAGGTCCCTCAGTCGCATCACTGAGGTTAAAACTGAAGCATTGGCTTCTGATATTGGCGATGACCAGCTGGTTTATAGGTGTTAAGGCATCGGTCATCTCTGGAGCGCCACTTTACTCCAAAAGCATCAGCTATTTGTTTCCCGTCGGTAAAAGGCAGGTTTTGTTCGCCAAGCGTTCTTATATATAGAGAAGTTCGGATTCGAACCCGTGGCGCGGCAACAAAAAAGCGACCAGCCGGAGCCGATCGCTTTCTATTCTATGCTGGATCATCCAGAGGGCGCTTCCGAACTCATTTTCTCGCTGCCATTCATGCTTTCGAAGCATCGTTCGACCTCCACAGCCTCATGTTTTGAGGATCTGCCGTGTTTATCACTGTTATTAATGAGTATGTGGAAGTGATCCTCATACAGATACGTGCGATCCGCCAGAGAACTGAGAAGCATCTCTCTGCAACCCTCGTTGCCTATCCTCGCATCTCTCAGGTCTTCCGGAAATTTACAAGCAGTCTTAGAGTCAATTTGTTTCCGTTTTCAGAGACTTGTTTGAGAGTTTTTAAAGACAGTTCAAAACAATAGGTGAAACACCATAAAGCAGAGCAAGATGTGCCGGATAGAAAATGTAGAAGAAATATTTGAGCTTCAGCCCTCGCTTACCATTATAAAGATTGATAAGCAGCAACGAAACGACCGCGGCAGCAACATCAGGATTAAGTACATTAGCTGTAGCAAACTCAAATCCGCCGCCAACTATATGGCATGACGAAAGGAGCACTGCACATACTGCAGCAAAGAACATCTTGGCCTTGCTGTCGTGGAATAAATAGAATGCGGCCACAAGCATAATGCCATACACACCGCCATCTAGTTTAGTGTATTCAGCTGCCAGTGCTGTCAAAACAATCAGAGCAGTTTCTGCGATGTATCTTTTCCGTTTTGAAAGACTTTGTATCTTTTCCAGAACAATCAAAAAGACCAAGGAAAGCAGGAGCTCACACATAACATTTGGCTCTGTTAGACCAAATTTGACACGATCGGCTGTTCGTCGAACCGGAAA
>NZ_QRYG01000046.1:0-865 GCF_003462845.1 Collinsella sp. AF15-51
GCCGCACTAATCGCCCGAGCTCTTCCGGAACCGCACCTCGCGGCCCGCGGGACTTCGCGCTCGAAAGCGCGGTCCGGGCACGAGGATGCCCCCGAGTCAGATCTTTCCTATGCGCCATGCGGCCCCCAGGGCACGTAGATGAGACCCAGGACACCGTAACGGTGGGCGCCGCCCACCGGTCAGCGGCCAGAGCATGGGGGGCACGCCCGGTCCCGTTCCGAACCCGGAAGCTAAGCCCCATCGCGCCGAGAGTACTGCGGGGTGAGCCCGTGGGAGGCCAGGGCGCCGCTGACCGGTGGACGGCACCGAGCCGTCGCAAGACTTGAAGAAGGGGGAGGCCTCGCGGCCTCCCCCTTTTTTGCGTTTTATAAGCTAACATTTGCCCTTTCTGTTTTAGGCGTGCTCGGATTGACTTTGGTCGAGGGCATCGTTGTTGCTCGCGGTGAGGTAGAGCCGATCTTTTTGTTTATGTCGCTTTCTGGTGGCGCTCAGCCGGCTCCGGGGTTCTGTCGCCACGTATATCCGGACGGATCTTTTGCTCCTTATTTCCAGTAAATCAATTAAGGGGCGTTGTTTCAATCAAATACACTCCGCCAGCGGGGGCTCTATCTAATTAGTGATAGAGCCCCCGCTGGCGTTTTATAGGTTTGTTAACGTTGTCCTTCAATTTATGATGGGCTAACTAGCGGAGACCGACGAGGGTATAAAGATGCTATGTCTACAGTGGACAGCAAGATTCCCGAGGTCATACGGTCTGTCCGAGGTTTATGACCATATGTGCGACTCTGAGCAACTTGGAGCCCAGTTAATTAATTTGTGAACAAAATATGGAGTGCGCGATTCCCGCCCCCGGCGCCCCTCCGGT
>NZ_QRYG01000005.1:0-113524 GCF_003462845.1 Collinsella sp. AF15-51
TGATTGGTTATTGAGCGTTGGTCAAAATGGTTGTTTTTACAGTAGCGCTAACAGCCGGTCCCCCGCACATAAGCCGATCACCCCGGAAGCGGTTCGATCCGAAGCCGTTGAGGCGAACCTCAGGTCCCTTTTCTGCGAGCGCCCAGGGCGCCACACGCGTGCACAGACTGTCGGTTCGACGTAGAAGCCTCAGCCGTAGCAACGGATTGCCCAGCGAGAGATCGCCACGGGCGGATATTAAACTGCAAAGACGAGCGTCGGTAAGACACGCCGAGGTCGCCGCGGACGGGTTGATATAGGGAGAGGGCCTGACCCCATATCGTTGGGGCCAGGCCCGATTTTGCCTCTTGACAATGTCCTGCTCATATTAAATGCCGGTACGCTTGCAGAATCGTACCTGTTCCGATTACAGAAAAGGGGCCGTCATGCGTAAGCCTGCCTCCTGCGTCCTTTCCATCGCGCTCTCGCTCGTAATGACGGTTGGTTTTATCCCGTCACCCGCGCTTGCCGAAATCGCCAGTGCGCCAGAACCCGCCGCGCAAAGCGCCGGCAAACCTAACGAGAGCCCAGCCGAAACCACGTCGGGCCAAGCCCGGGCAAACGATCAAATCAGCGCCGCCTCCGGCACCAATGTAACGGCCAACGCAACGCAGCCGATCGACGCCAGCATGTTCAGTATCGAGGACACCGACATTCGCTACACGGGCAATCCCGTGATGCCCACCGTCACGTCGTCGACCGTGCCGAGCGACCAGTACACTGTCGCCTACGAGAACAACGTAGCCATCGGTCAGGCGACCGCCGTTGTGACCGCCGACGACCAGAACTACAGCGGCACCTGCGCGATCCCATTTGAAATCAAACCGGCGAACGCGGCCGCGAACTACCAGCACAGCACCACCGCGCAAAGCGGCGACATCACGCTCACCGTCCAATGGAACGACCCGAGGCTCGGCCAGGAGACCACGTTCCATGTGACTGCGACGGGCGGAAGCGGTGCGTACCAATTCCGCATGGACGCACCGACGTATATGGATCCCGACGGTAGCAGCGAAAGCGTTGCCGACCCCAGCCGTAACCAGTGGCAGCAATACACCGGCGAATGCACATCGCACGACTACCAGTTCGAAATGACCGCTAGCGGCACCTATTACCTGCGCTTTTACCTGATGGATAAGGCGGCCGGCGTGTACTATCTGCGCTCAAACGTGTTTGCGAGCGCGAACGACGACGCCTATCCGGCGGTCAGCGCCATCGTGAAGTCCGCAGTCGACAAATGCAGCGCCGATACCGACGGGTCCGACTACGCCCGCGCCCTGTGGCTCCACGACTGGACGCTCGACCAGCTGGAGTACGACCACAGCCTCAACTGGTGCTCGGCCGAAAGCGGCCTCACGCGCCACCAGGGCACCTGCGAGAGCTACCAGCGCATCTACTCCAAGCTCCTTGACGCCGCGGGCATCGCCAACGGCCGCATCACCGGCAACGGCCACACCTGAAACGCCGTAAAGATCGACGGCAAATGGTGCCAGATGGACCTAACCTGGGACGACACCAGCGACAACTGGTACGGAGACCTGGACCAGCGCCATCTGTACTTTGGCCTGACCGACGAGCTCATGGCAATCGCCCACTCCGACCACGCGGCAAACTACAAGAAGGACGGCTACGCCTACCGATCGACCGACCTGTCCAACAATTACTTTATGCGAAATGGCAAGGCCGATGAATGGGCAGAGAAATATGCCGACCGCATTCAACAGCACCTGGACGCCAAAGAAGAGAGCTTTTCCATTGATGCTGACAACCAGTCTTTCCCGCCTAGTATCTCGGGAATTCAGAATGGGATTGTTGCTTATGCGATGAATCAAATAGACCGGAAGACCGCTGGAAACAAAGACTATCTATCTGCCGAGTCGAAGGTCGAGATGACGTCGAGCAGCAGCTGAACCGCGGCAGGGGCTCGACACCTGCTCGGTGGATGCCGTCCCCCAGGCGGTGAAGGTGAGGGGGATCCAGCCCGAGGGGATGTAGGAATGCGATAGGAAAGTCATAGATGCGGGCGTGCTGGCTAAAATGGGTCGGCCGGGATTGGTCAATCTCGGCCGACTATATTTGGCTAAATTATTCCATCGCTAACACAGAAAGCTCGCTGATGTTTACTGGTGTTTCCGAAAACCCCAACAAATATGCGCGGCATGCTAGCCCGGTGCTTCTTTTGGACCCTATCGCCTGCTCCCAGAGAGGCTCCGCTACGCCCCCCCATCGCCCACCATGTGCAATCGCGCGCATGTCCATGGCAAACGCACCAATACCCATGGCGGTCATCGCAGAAGCCATGCGGCCTCAAGCAACAGCCGCGCAACAGGCACAAACTAAGACAGCAATAAGCGATACTGACAAGGCCGAAGGGACCACAAGCTCAAACACCACCGACTCAAGTGATTCCGCAGTAGATGTCAAAAGAGACAACAACGCCGCCCCCGTCAGCGCGACCAGCGCAACCGACAGCACCATCCCCCATTAGCTTCCTCATCGAGCAGCGCGCTGGGCGCCTCCTCGATGGTCTTCCTCGGAGGAGTCTTCATTTCCTTGCACAGCAGTTCCTCGTCGACCGTACGATGTTCGCAAATTCGGCACGTATCCCATTCGTCTGTGATTCGCTGCTTAGCCGCCAGAGACCACATGACAGAGCGCGGACCGTGCTCCGTCATGTGGTTGTCAATTTCCAAAAAACTTGACGTTACCAGTGATGCGGTTTCAAACCGGTAAAAAAGGGGTATCGACCCAAGCCGATACCCCTAATGCAAGCACGCTTTAATCCAATTAAGCCATTATCAATACTGCTTTATCGGATCAGCGTACATCGTGAATTGAAAGCCAATCCAGCAACCTATCGAAGCTCTCTGTAAACTAGATCCCGTTTTTCGTGAAATAGCATATTCGCGGGTACATCTTTAGAAACAACGCTATTCGCAGCGATGACCGCATTATCGCCAATGGCTACACCTTTAAGCACCACGACATTCGCGCCAAGCCAGACGTTGTCGCCAATATGCACGGGCGCTGTCGTAGTCGACTGGTCCCGATACATGATCCCATCCTGCGACATACCGTGGTCGAAGTCATACACATGGACGTTTGGACCAAATAGGCAGCCTCTACCAATCTCAATTCGTTCATGAGCAATTAGGACGCAACCGTAATTGAAAGACGTTCGTTCACCGACGCTAATAAAGCCTTTATCCGATACGCGACAATAAAACGGTCGCCTGAAAGCCTTCGTCATGGTTATCTGGCCAGGGAATCTTCCTGCAAGAAACGCCAACTTACCCCGGACATAAATCCAGGTCGCCACATGCTCAACAAAGTCCATTAAATTCAAGAGAAACGCCCCTAGTAACTATTTCCTTTTAATAAGCTGTTTCACAAGAGTCTTGAGAGATTTCACGAAGCCGTAGGCGCCAACAAACCGAGCAGTGCCCTCGAACCCCTTATGCTCATAAGCCTTCCAGAAACCATCAACGTTACCCTGCGGAGAGGACGACCTCTCCAGCATCGGATTACCGGGCAGCACCTCTTCAAGAGATATATCTGTTACGCCGGGCTCAAATACACCAGATGCGACAATACGCTCGGCTAGCTCACTATTAACCATAACAACAGAAAGTCCCTTATGATCATTAAAACCTTTGCGAACTCGATCGACGCCAAGAAAATCAGCAAGAGTAAAGTCGGAAACCCTGTTGACGTCGGTATAGGCGCAGTTATAACAGCTGGAATTTAAAGCGTTATTGCTATAGAACACATCTCGCCAAGTATTAGATTCAATCGTGTCATAGAGAGCAGTGCCGTCGTCCAAGAGAGCCTTCTCGACATGGACTCCCCAACCTCTGTCCTTGGGGCGATGAAAAAATTTGATGACCTTCTTTCCGGACTTTTTTTCCAAAAAGGAAATGTATTCGCGGAACATACGGTTACTAGGTGTGCCATGGCAAATTAAATCGCAGGTAACCAACTGTCCGGAATAGTTTTTCTTAGACAGAAAACTCCTAAGACCCGCAATTTGGCATGGGGTTCCGCTGTAGAGCACGTCAAGACCTTGTTTCAAGTCGTTATATGCTTCGACATATGAAGAGCCAACGAAGCCCTGTGAGTATTTTGAGCCTCGACAAGATTGCGCGTCGTCAACAGAGGCACAACGCCGCTGAACAACGCGGAAATCTTCATCGAAGCAAGCGCCGTAAACGACGCCGCCATTATTTAGGACGTAAGTAGCCAAGGTCCAAAACGCGGCACCCGAGGAACTTTTTGCGCGTTCGGCGTCGTCAGCCTGATAAGCCAATACCCGACGAGAGTTCATCTTCAGATCGTCGCTCGTCAAACCATTAGCCGGACATACCCTCTGGCACAAACCGCACTCAACACATTTTGATTCGTCAATCTTCGGACGGTAAAACCCATGAGAGTCTTCTACAATCTGAATCGCCGATCGAGGACACACAGACAGACACGCAGAGCACCCGGTACAGCGTTGACTATCTTTGCAGATATCCATGGAATCCCTCCCTATCGTTAAGAATCATCTTGTCTGAGCCGCAAATAGCAAACGCCGCCACACATGAAATGAAATACGGTATGTAGCACTGCGGATCGTATAAAGGGTTGCCTGAAAAGCAATAAATTAGAAAGAAAATCTGAACACCCAAACAGGCCCACAAGCAAAAGGAGTCCCCATAAGGACCTTCCTCTAAAAGAGATTCAGATCGATGCATGGCTGCAAGGATGGAGAGAAACGCAGGCACAACAAAAGCCGCAAGGCCAATCACACCCGTCTCGGCAAGCAACTGAAGGTATACGTTGTGAGCACTCATCGACGAAAAGCCAAGATTGCTGTACATTGCACCAAGGGAGGTAGTGGCAACATACTTGGAATAAGTCCCCCAACCACAACCAAGTAAGGGTTTTGCATAAAACATACTCCAAGCGCAATCGTACAAATAACTTCTGCCATTGCCCGTTTCATCATCTGAAAGCTCAATAAACCTCTCAAGAGTCGCCTGAACAGCGGGAACAAACGTAGCAAGAACGCCGACAGCTATTACAGCGATTGCAGCAACAACCAAGGTCTTGAGCATCGTCCCGGTAAGCTTCTTTCTATTTACGAACAGATACGAGATGACGATAGCAGCAACGGATGCAACCAAAGGACCCCGCTTAGTAGTCAGAAAAAGCGCAAGCAAGAGCATCAGGCTCAGCATCAAATCTTTAATCCGAACCTTTTCCCTGCTACCAGCAAGACCACAGGCCCAAGAGACGAGACCCAAACTCAAATAAATCGAATTAGTGCTGTAGTGCGCCGTGAAGCCAGAGCGATAGTCCCTAGCCATATAGCTACCTGAAAAGAAGGCAGATTTAACTGGCAGATAAAGTGCGGGGACTAGCCAGAAGACGATGGTGCAGAACGCATGAAATGCTGCAAAGGCGACAAGAACCCTAAGGCATGAAGTGACCCAGGATCGCTCGCCTGCCGCAACATACATGCACAGAAATAGAAGCGTATAAACTACGAGCAGGGTTAAATTAGCCACACCGTATATCAAACTATGAATAGAGAACAGCACAAAGAAAGGTGCCCAAGCCAGCTCAAGGCCAAATCTTTTGCAAGCAAATCTTCTGTTAGTCACAAAATGCAGGAGAAACGCCGTAGCAGATAGCAGGAGGCAGACATCGAGTGCAAGCGCAGAAGCAGCGAGCGATTGGCAGAAAAAGGCGTAAAAGAGCAGTGGAATGAACACCATGGACCCATCATTTAGGGAAAAGCGTCGCTCTAACTCAGAGCAAGACTCAACACCGGCCCTAGACGCGCTGAAATAATTCATCCTATTTAATCCTCATAAAACGACCAATAATCGAACTATAGCTAGGCCTGTCGAAGAAATAGAGCGTCGCGCATGCGGCGACTGCGCCCCAAATGACAAGACCGATGGCGACCGCAATCCATCCTGTCCAACTACCAGCGAAGCAAGACAGTAGATAGCCAGGCATGGCCACGAGAACGGTCTGTAATACATACACGCCAAACGACCAAAACGAACTCGAAAGAGAGTCCTTCGAGATTTTACGAGGCTCGTAGAGCAAAAGGTCAATCACGCGGTATAGATTGGATACGCAGGACGCAGCAATTGTGCCGACGACCCCAAAACGCATTGTGAGTGGGATACCCAAGACGATAATGATTGCAGCCTGCAAGCAGGTCTGCGCCCTAGTCTCACGGTACATGCCAGTAGCAATTACAAGTAGGCCCTGGGACGACTTGCCATGATAGAGAAAAACATTTAGGACGACGAGGAAACCGAGCAGGACATTGTGGTAATTTGCATCGTGAAACCCGCCTGCATACAAATCAACAAACGGCATAATCAATGAAAAAGCACATCCGCATGCCACAGCGGAGACTGCGTACACAAGCGCTCGATATGGCTTATAGGAAGACCGAAGACCCTCGTAGTCTCCCTCAGCAATCTGTCGACCAAAGAGCGCCTGAAGCCCTGTACCAAGGACATTCGGAATCATCTGTAGCCCCGTAGATACGAGCATATAAACAGCAAGAACGCTAACTTCACTCATGCTCCCACAGAGGAAGGTCGCCAAAAAAACGGGCGCGCCCGACTGAACGGCTCCCAAGATTTGGAGAAACAACGCATCCCATCTCTGGGGTAGCTGATAGTCACCGTAATCAACCTTGCAATTGAGCTTCGGATAATGGCGGCGTGTATACAGAGCGAGAATCAGGCTGCGCGCAAAAACCGCAGAGAGAGCCAACGCATAGACAGCGACAACAGGAGCATGGAGATAGGCAAACAAGAAAATGACGGCCGTGTTAACCAGCGTGAAGACCGTCGATGCGAGTTGAATGAGCCAGTTCTTTTGATCGGCGGTAAGGAAAACTTGGTACTTGGCGAGGGAAAAGAAATCCACGACGATCTTGGCACCCAACAGGAAGGTAAGCACCATGATCTCCCAAGGCGCAAGCGAACCTACCGAGACAAATATGGGATAAACGACCGAAAGGCCAACCAGCAAGACAAGAAACAACATGCCCGACTTCTGATAAAAGACCTTCGAGGCCGAAGCCACGACGTTAATCCCATCCCAGTCGCCCTTAGCAATAGGCTTATATAGAGCGAAGGTCGCCGCACCAGAAATACCAGCTTCGACAAGTGCGAAATAACCAATAAACTGAGTTAGAGAGGTCACCAGACCGTTAACCTCGGATCCATATACGCCAATAATCGCCCTTGGGACGAGGAAGCCGGCAACGATAGCGGTCAACTGGTAGACCAAGTTCCAAAAAGTATTCTTTGCAAACATAAGCCAGAAACGACACCTACAATCCAATGCAGCGAGCGATAAAGGCACGCGCTGTATCACGGTCATGTGAGAGGGTCTGGTTTGCATGACCATAGTCAACAGCCGAAGTAACGACCTCGTCTCGATACAGACAACCCTCAATTCCATAACGTGCGAGCAGGTCTGTAATCCTGACGTTACTCTGAACGGCGGAGTCCGACGTTTTAACGACAAACGACTTATTGAAATTCATGGAGAAGCAGGCGCCGTGGAAGGAGTCCGTGCAAACAAACGACGCCTCACTAACAAGCTTCAAGAAAGCAGCCGGACCGATACCCCTCACGTTAATCATGCCGGGGAATTTCTTCGTGTTGTAATGAATGCAGACGACAGGAACGCCGAGCTCGCTGGCGATCTTCCTAGCTCGATCCACGAGTTTTTGCTCAGAGTTAAGCGTATAAAGCAGAACATAGGATTGAGGTATCGTATCCAAGCCGTCATCTGAGGCTAACGCCGACCAGTCATCGCCCGTAAGAAGCAGGGTCGGATCAGGCATAAATACAGATTCGAGCCCCATCTCGCTAAGGACCTCCATAGAGCTCGGTTCCCTAACGGAAAGACCAGTGAACTTTGCCAGCCTGTCGGCCGCGCCTTCATCGCATGCCAAAATGGATTCCGCCGTCGCATCTCCCAGACTGGCAGCATAAGACGCGACCTTTGTAACTTCAGCGATGCCTTCACCCAAGAAGACTGGGTCATGCCCATTAACCCGAGGATTGAAAACCTGATCGCTGCCAATGAGGACGCAGTCGAGGCTCTTGGCTCTATCAATAAGAGCTTGCTTATCCAGCTTTCCCGTAGGGCTTAGATTGCGCTTAGCAAATCGACTGAACGAATTAAGCCTCTGGCGCTCAAAACCCCTGCGAAGGAAATAGCGAACGGCATCCGAAGGATTGAACGAGAAGCACGTACCCAACTCTCGATCATCGAGTTCCTTATTGCTGTAATTGAGCACTTCGCAGTCGCAGCCCAACGACATCACGGTCCTGCGCAGAGCACATGCTTGTAGCGAAGCACCATAATTTACGGTATTCGAAAATGTGAGGATGCCTATGCGTTTCAATATCTTACCGCCTAACTATTCGCAAGCTCGTTAAACCAAATTGATGATGTAACCTTCAGTAGCGTTATCGGTTTCGATAATCTTGCACGGGTTGCCAATGACTATCGAATGATCGGGAATATCCTGGTTAACAAAGGTATTGGAGGCAATAAAGACATCATTTCCAATGGTCACATTACCTGCAACCGTCGAGTTAATACCGAGATATACGCGGTCACCAATCGTAGGGACGCCCTTTCTATGGCCACGGTTTTCTTGGCCGATGGTGCATCCCTTATGGATGTTCACGTTACGGCCGAACTTCGCGCCGGCGTTTACAGTAATGCCGTAAGGGTGACCAATGTAGAAGCCTTCACCAATTTGAGTTGATGGCGAAATCTCGAGTCCACACTTCCTGGAAAGATGTTTCCTCGGAAGCGTGAAGAGGAGTTTTCGCAAACCCCCTGCCTGACACATCCTTAGATAGAAAACATAGCGGTAGCCAAAATCACCTAATAACCGGCCGAGCTTTACGCCTTGCGTACCGAAATAGTGATAAGTATCTTTAGCGAATACGTCCACTCTAACTTCTCTCTCCTCTAGCAATCTTTTCGCGAACAACGCCAAAGATTCTCTTAGTTCCTACAACCAAGCCACCGTCACTAAGCTCCATGAGAATTCGACCCAAAATCTGCGAAAGCCTTCGCCCAATGAAAGGGGAACACTTACGCACAACCTTCCGCTTGATGCGATATTTGGGCTCAACCCAGCTTCCCGAAGAGCGATGGATGCTGTAGGTTTCACGCTTGATGTGATAACCGCCGAAACCGTAAACGGGGTTGAACGCTTTGGAGTCCAAGGCAAGCCAGCCACCGAAATGCTGCTCTTTATTCACGCGTTCAAAGCCGATTTTTTGAAGCTCAGCAGTGAATACCTCATTCACCGTGATCTTGTCGAGAAAATCAGGATCACAGGAGAACTCCATCGACTCATATCGTTCCACGCATGCGCGAATTACAGGGTCATGAGGCTCAACAGCAACAATCAAGCCGGTGGTGGCAGTCAACGAGGATTCTTCGATTGCAGTGAAAGGAATGCTTTCCATGAGAGGCGATATGTCTCGTATGAGCTCGCTGCCGATATCCATATAGATGCCGCCGTACTCATACAAGACCTTAAAGCGAGCGTAGTCCGACACAAATGCCCAGAGGCCCGCCGCATACGCGCCCCTTGACCAAGAGCATGATGCGAAGTCGAAGTTATCCTCATTCCACTGCTTGACCTCAAACCCAGGCGCAAACTTCTCCCACGAAGCCAAGGACCTCACAGCGGTCTCAGAGAGCGGATTGCCTCCGAACCAGCAGTAATGAATAGTCTTATCCATCGTCACGCTCCTAAATGTGCAACTTGGAAATAAGAAACGGAGTCTGACGGGTCTCCAATATCGCCCAAGAAAGCGAGTCTCACCGGCAAATATCTTCGTAAACCATGCCAAGCCGGTTCATAAACGCCGTAAGGGAAAAGGCATCTTTTATGCGAGCTCGTCCCTGAATTCCAATCATTTCCTTGTAAGAGATATCGCTCATGAGATTCTCGAGCTTAGTGGCCAACGCATCAACATCATCAACTGGAAACATAATTCCGTCTACGCCGTCGGTAATGACTTGTGGAATACCCCCGACAGGAGTCGCAATGGTAGCAAGTCCGTACGACATTGCCTCAAGCACACTCATAGGCATGCCCTCATTCTTCGAAGGAAGGCAGAACATGCTACTGTTGCGAAAGGCTTCGTCTTTTTTTTCACCTTTAGCCCAGCCTATAAAGCTGCACCTGTCACCAATTCCAAGTTCATCCGCCAGTTGTTCATATGCTGGCACATCCCCGTCTCCGCCAAAGACAAAACGCGCATCGGGATGAGTCTTAAGAACGCGCTTAGCAGCGCGCAAAAGTAAATCCGGACTCTTGCGCGCATCAAGACGCCCCATGAACAAAACCGTATTGCACGAATAATCAATAGCGTTAACCTCAGGAACGTCAACGGCGTTATGCACCACCACGATACGATCCAAGGAACAGATGTGCCTTTTTAGAAGGAATTCCTTCCACTCCTCCGACAGAACGACCACCTTTGAGCAACATTCAAAGGAATGCGAGATATCGCGTCTCTCAGCCTCGCTACATTCTTCGTCAAACCAAACACCGAACTCGCTACCATGCAGATGGAGAAGAACGGGTTTGTTTCGAAAGAAGGCCGCCCTCATGAAGATCTTTTTTCGGCGATAGCTGCCACGAGACGCCATATGCACATGTACGAGATCGCACGCGTTGAGCCTACTGAGATATTTCATATAAGCCACAAGGGCAATGGAGAGCTTCTTGAACTTCCCGCCCTCAGCAGTTGTCGAAATGAATTCTATTGAACCTTCGTTACGATTCGACCACTTCATAATGTTGTTTTCGGCCGTGGAGATGCCACCCATAGCATCAAGACTCGGGCCAATCATCAACACTTTAGGCATTATCAGCACCTAAAGATCTTTTAGAAGAAGGGCAAGACCAATCGCAGTACTTTTCTAAATGGGAAACAGTTGGCAAAACAAACAAATCGCCAAGCTCTCGGTCAAGTCTATCGGGTTGCTCCTCTAGTGCATAGAAGGGATCGTATCCGCCTCCGGTATAGAAAGTCATCTCGCCAAAGTAAGGTTTACCGCTAATGTTGTACCAGTCAACCCGCACGTGAGGGAAACCATCAGAGAGTTTCTCGGAAAGCTCAAGCATAAGTTCGTAGTTCTCGGGCTTTACAGTAGGCTCATGCTCAGATACCTCATGGTCGATATCGCCACGCTGCTCCCATTCAGTAGAAAAGTACTGCATTTCATGATTAGTGAAACGATCGGCGTCCGTCTGAACAAGAGCTGCCTTACCGTCAAAACAATAGAATTTGTAATCAGTCGGAGTCGCTCTTCCAGGTTCATCAAGAAATGCTTCCGCCACAATGCGAGGCGTGATACCGAGATAAGCCCACTCCCTGCCCTGCCAATACCAGTTTCTATGCAAGGCAACATTCAGACGTTTCTTGGCCTCAACAAAATCAAAATTCGACTTATCCGTGCAAACAAATGTGCTCTGCGAGTCGTGAGTACATTTAAGCACAAACTTCTCCGGCAATTTATCGAGATCGATCTCTTCAGCTGCATTGAAAACACCGAAAAGTGGCACAAGATACTCGGACCCGATACGTTGTTCGACGAAAGAGCGCACGCCATATTTATCTGCGAGCTGAGTCAAAACTGGATTATGGTAGTTAAGCTTGTACCACTGCAGCTTCTCATTGAATGTCTTAGGACACTCGAAATCAGGCTCGTAATGAAGTTTGGCTTTGAAGTAGAGACGCATATATGCCTCATCAGGAATGAAGCGCAGGTTGTTTTTAAGAGAAAGAGTAAACCTCTTTTTTAGCTTCACTATTTACCTCCAATAACGTCCGCAATTCGCTCACTCGCATGTCCGTCACCGTAAGGATTCGACGCATGACTCATGACCTCGTACTCGGCCTGATCGCTGAGCAGGCGGCTGAACTCGCGGTAGATCACGTCCTCCTCGGTGCCGACGAGCTTCAGCGTGCCGGCCGCCACGCCCTCGGGGCGCTCCGTGGTGTCGCGCATGACGAGCACCGGCTTGCCCAGACTCGGGGCCTCCTCCTGGATACCGCCGGAATCGGTGAGGATGAGGTGGCTCGCGGCCATGAAGTTGTGGAAATCGAGCACCTCGAGCGGGTCGATGATGTGCAGGCGGTCGAAGCCGTCGAGCTCCTCGTGGGCGGCCTTGCGGACGAGCGGGTTCATGTGGATGGGGTAGATTGCCTTTGTGTCCGGATGCTCCTCCATCACGCGGCGGATGGCGCGGAACATGCGGTGCATGGGCTCACCCAAGTTCTCGCGGCGATGCGCCGTGATGAGGATGAGGCGGGAGCCCTCAGCCCAATCGAGCTCGGGGTGGGAGTAGCCCTCGCGCACGGTAGTGCGCAGTGCGTCGATGCCGGTGTTGCCGGTGACCCAGATCCCGGACTCGAGCTTGCCCTCGCCGAGCAGGTTCTGCTTGCTCGCCTCCGTGGGCGCGAAGTAGTACTCGCTCACGATGTCGACCGCCTGGCGGTTGAACTCCTCCGGCCAGGGGCTGTAGATGTCATGCGTGCGCAGGCCGGCCTCCACATGCCCCACGGGGATCTGCAGGTAGAAACACGCGAGCGCCGCGGCGAAGCTGGTCGTGGTGTCGCCGTGGACCAGGACCACGTCGGGCGTCTCGTCCTCGAGGACGGCCTTGAGCTTAAGCAGCACGTCGCACGTCACGTCGAACAGCGTCTGGCCCGGCTTCATGATCGCCAGGTCGTGGTCGGGAGTCACATCGAAGACGCGCAGAACCTGGTCCAGCATCTCGCGGTGCTGGCCGGTCACAGTCACAACGGTCTCGAACTCATCCGTACGCGCCTTGAGCTCGTTGACGAGCGGGCACATCTTGATTGCCTCCGGGCGGGTGCCGAAGACGAGCATTACCTTCTTCAAAACGATTTCTCCTGAAGAGTCACATGGTCTTACAGCTTGTAGACGTTCTCTCCGTCGCCGCAGACGTTGCGCGGGTCGATGAGGACGCGCTCGCCGAAGATGCCGGGGTTGTCCGTGACCTGGGAGTGGCCGACCATCACGATCACCATCTCCAGGCCTTCAAGGAACTCATCCATAGAGTGGACCTGGCCGGGAACCTCGTCGCGCTCGACCCACGGGTCGTAGACCTTGACGGAGCCGGCGCAGAGGTGCTCGGACATGGACTCGAGCATCTGCAGCGTCGGGGACTCGCGGACGTCGTCGACGTTCTCCTTGTAGGTGAGGCCGTAGATGCCGACCTTCGAGGCGTCCGTGATGCCGCGCTCGACCATGACCTCGTGGGCCCGGTGCATGACGTACTCGGGCATGGAGGCGTTTGTCTGCAGGGCGAGGCGGATGAAGTTGGCCGTCTCGGGGTAGTCGCCGACTAGGAACCACGGGTCGACCGGGATGCAGTGGCCGCCGACGCCCGGGCCGGGGTTGAGGATGTTCACGCGCGGGTGCTTGTTGGCGATGCGGATGACCTCGGCGACGTCCATGCCGCCGATGCGGCAGATCTTGGCGAGCTCGTTGGAGAAGGCGATGTTCACCGCGCGGAAGGTGTTCTCGACGACCTTGGTCATCTCGGCGGTGCGGATGTCGGTGACGGAGATCTCGCCCTGGCAGAAGCTGGCGTAGACCTTCGCCACGGCCTCGCCCACCTCGGGGTCGTCGGCGCCGATGGTGCGGTTGTTGTGCAGCAGCTCGTAGACCATGTTGCCCGGGATGATGCGCTCGGGGGCGTGGACGAGCCTGACGTCCTCGCGGCCGGCCTCTGTGAGCAGCGGGCGAACGAAGCGGTCGATGGTGTTGGGCGAGACGGTGGACTCGACGACGAGCACGGCGCCCTCGGGCGCGACCTCGAGGACGGTCTTGCAGGCCGCCACGACGTAGCACGGGTCGATCTTCTTGTCGAGCTTGTCGTAGGGAGTGGGGACCGAGACGATGTAGGTGTCGCAGACCTGGTAGTCGGTGGAGAACTTGATTCCGGACTTCAGGGCGTCGGCGAACAGCTCGTCCAGGCCCTCCTCCTTGAAGGTGGTCTTGCCGGCGTTGAGCGTGGCGACGAGCTCCTCGTTGTAGTCCGTGCCCACGACCTCCACGCCGTGGGATGCCATCATGAGGGCGGTGGGCAGGCCGATGTAGCCGAGACCGATAACGTTAACCATTGCTATTCACCTTTCTTAGCGAACTTGTATTCATACGTGAGGGCGACGAATTTTAGGTTGCCGATGATGTAGCGTTTCCACAGCCTTCCGGGCTCCTGGATGAAGCGGTAGAACCACTCCAGGCCGTGCTTCTGCATCCACGTCGGAGCTCGGTCGGTTACGCCGGCAACAACATCGAAGCTGCCGCCGACGCCCATGACGAAGGGGATTCCGATCTGGTCGATGTACTTGTGGACCCAGTACTCTTTCTTGGGAGAGGAGAAAGCGACGAACATCATGTCGGCTCCCGAGGCGGCCATATCGGATACGATCTGGGGCTCGTCCGCCTCGGTGAAGTAGCCGTTGCGATACCCTGCGATCTGGATGCCCGGGTACCTGTCCTCGAAAATCGCTTTGACCTTGGTGACCACTTCTTCCTTCGCCCCGAAGAGGTAGATGCGGTAGCCCTTCTCGGACGCCAGCCCGACAAGCCTCTGGAACAGGTCGATGCCCGTGACGCGTTCCCCGAGAGGAACCCCCAGCTTTTTCGCCGCCCAGACGATCGAGGCGCCGTCGGCGTTGATCAGGGGGCATTCGTTGACGATTGACGCGAGCTCGGGATCCGCCTCCATCAGGTTGACCTTGGAGGCGTTGATTACGACATGCTGGGTCGGTACGCCCCTCGCGATGATCTTCTCGATTTCATCCACCGTCTCGTCAAGCGAGATGGCGTTTACATACGTGTTCAGAATTGGATAACGATTGCCGGCTGACACTAGCACGCCCCGCTTCCCGTAATTACCTCGACGACAGTGAGTAGAACGATCTTGAGATCCGTGATGACGCCGCGCCTGGCTATGTACTCAAGGTCGCGCTGGACCATTCCGTCGAAACCCGTTGAATTGCGGTCGGTCACCTGCCACCAGCCGGTGATGCCGGGCTTGACGGCCAGACGCTGCAGATCAAATTCTGTGTACTCGGCCACCTCGTTAGGCAGCGGCGGGCGCGGGCCCACGACGGACATCTGCCCCAGGAACACGTTGACGAACTGCGGAAACTCGTCGATGGAATGCTTGCGGATGAACCTGCCGATCTTGGTGACGCGGGGGTCCTCCCTCATCTTGAACATGGCGCCGGCGATCTCGTTCTGCCCCTTGAGCTCGGCGAGGCGCTCGTCGGCGTCCCTGTACATGCTGCGGAACTTCCACATGCGGAAGGTGGACAGGCTGCCGTCGCGGTGGGTCTGGCCCACGCGAATTTGACTGTAGAACGGGTTGCCCTCGCTCTCCAGGCGGATTGCCGCGGCAAGCACCAGACTCGGCACGGCAATGACGGCCAGCACGCAGCCGCTGAACACGATGTCGAACGCGCGCTTGACGGCACGGTAGGCCAGGCGCGAGTTGTCCCAGTCCATGATGGATTGCACAGCCTTATATCGACCGGTGCATTCACGCTGGTCCATAGTCTGAGCAATCAGCGCTGCCCCCGCGGGCGCATTGCTCTCTGTCACTTCTTTATTAGCAGCCACAATAAAACTTACGTTCCTGTCCCCAGGAACCCCCCCCCATCTATGAATCCAAAAACCAAGTAATTTGCTAGTGCAACGTCTCCCCTACGTCTTGCTGGGAACGTCCAGCGCAAGCAACTCCCTAAAAGCGGAGTCACCTTCGCCCACGTCTACCAGGCACCAGCGCTTATGACGGTCGATCTTCTTTACACGGGCCTCTTGCCCCACCAAGGGACCCTGCTCTATGTGCAACACGCCATCTTCTATGCGCGCGACGCTGTTGCGCACCACGCCGTCGTCGTCCAGCACGCTGCGATACCAGTCCTGCGCATCGTCCGGCATGGGCATGTACGCCCGCTCCCTACTGCCGGCGATACGGCAGCCAAAGCTCAACTGGGCCAGGGCCCTATCGAGCGCAGCGGCATCGTGCGTGGCGACGAAGAAGTATTCCTTGTACATAGGTTTGGTTTGGAGCGACCAAGAGCCGTCCCGCTTAAACCAGAACTCCTTTTGCATCACAAAAGCGTCCTGCATAAGCTCGTGTGGGATAATGCAGCGGACCTTTTCGCAGGTCTCACGCTCTTTACCGTTGGGGGTGTGGACCAGATACCAGCGGACGCGGCCGTGCTGGCTGTTGGTGGTGGCGCCGTTAAATGCGCCAGGCAGCTGCTCTTGGCGCCGTGTCGTCTGTTCCATGTTCTCGCCCCCTCTTTTGGCTTTGCGATGCACGCAAATGCAGGGGCGTTTAGAACAGGCTTCTCGCTCGCAGCTAGGCGCAATCGCAAAAGTACAGGTTTTTATAGAGGGGTATGGAGATGTACCTACTAGCAGTACATTTTGCGTAATCTGGGCAAACGCTGATTAATTGCTCGTATAATATCGTCTGTCGAAAGATACAAAAACCTGTACCTTTTTGTGCAACAAAAAAGCCGCAGTATCAGCGGCTTTTTCTCGTTAGGGCATGAAAAAAGGCGACCGCCCTTTGTGGACGGTCGCCTTCGTTAATTGTTGTGAAGTTTGCCTTAGGCGCGAGTCTTGATCTCCTCAAGCACCTTCGCAACAAACTCGTCGACGCTCATCTGAACGGTCTCGTTGGAGCGATCGCGGACGGAGATGTTGCCGGCCTCGACCTCCTTCTCGCCCAGGATGAGCATGTAGGGCACGCGGTCGATGCTGCGGGCCTCGCGGATCTTGTAGCCGATCTTCTCGTCGCGGTCGTCGCAGACCACGCGGATGCCGGCCTCCTCAAGCTTGGCGCACACCTCGTGGGCGTAGTCGCGGCTCTTCTCAGAGACGGGAAGCGCCTTGACCTGCACGGGAGCCAGCCAGGTGGGGAACTTGCCAGCAAAGTGCTCAATCAGAATACCGATAAAGCGCTCGATGGAGCCAAAGCATACGCGGTGCAGCATGATGGGGCGCTTCTTGGTGCCGTCGGCGTCCACGTACTCCAGGTCAAAGTTGAGCGGCATCTGGAAGTCGAGCTGCACGGTACCGCACTGCCAGGTACGGCCGAGCGAGTCCTCCAGGTGGAAGTCGATCTTGGGACCGTAGAAGGCGCCGTCGCCCTCGTTGACCTCGTAGTCCATGCCCAGCTTCTCCAGAGCGGTGCGCAGGCCCTCCTCGGCGCGAGCCCAGTCCTCGTCAGAACCCATGGAGTCCTCGGGGCGGGTGGAAAGCTCAACATGGTACTTAAAGCCAAACTTCTGGTACACGGAGTCGATGAGGTTAACCACACCGACGATCTCGTCGGTCAGCTGGTCGGGACGCACAAACAGGTGGGCGTCGTCCTGGTTAAAGCAGCGCACGCGGAACAGGCCGTGCAGGGCGCCACGCAGCTCGTGGCGGTGCACCAGGCCAATCTCGCCGGCGCGGATGGGCAGCTCGCGATAGGAGTGCGGCTTGGAGGCGTACACCAGCACGCCGCCCGGGCAGTTCATGGGCTTAATGCAGTACTCTTCGTCGTCGATGACGGTGGAGTACATGTTGTCCTTGTAGTGGTCCCAGTGGCCCGAGGTCTTCCACAGCTGCTTGTTCATGATGAGCGGCGTGGAAATCTCCACGTAGCCCGCCTTGTGGTGGATCTCGCGCCAGTAGTCAAGCAGCGTGTTCTTAAGGACCATGCCGTTGGGCAGGAAGAACGGGAAGCCGGGGGCCTCGTCGCGCATCATAAAGAGGTCCATCTCGCGGCCGATCTTGCGGTGGTCGCGCTTCTTGGCCTCCTCCAACATGTGCATGTGCTCGTCGAGCTCTTCCTTGGTGGCAAAGGCGACGCCGTTGATGCGGGTGAGCATCTTGTTGTCCTTGTCGCCCTTCCAGTAGGCGCCCGAGACGCCGGTGAGCTTAAAGGCCTTCAGCGCCTTGGTGTAGCAGATGTGGGGGCCGACGCACATGTCGATGTAGTCGCCCTGCTGGTAGAAGGTGATGCGGGCGTCGTCGTCCAGGTCGCCGATATGCTCGACCTTGTACTTCTCGCCGCGCTCCTCCATAAGGGCGATGGCCTCGGCACGGGGCTTCTCGTACACGGTGAACTTGAGGTTCTCCTTGACGATCTTCTTCATCTCGGCCTCGATCGCAGGGAAGTCGTCCTCGCTGATCTTGACGCCCTCGGGCAGGTCGACGTCGTAGTAGAAGCCGTTGTCGGTCGCGGGGCCGTAGGCAAAGTCGGCCTGAGGGTACAGGCGCTTGATGGCCTGCGCCATGATGTGCGCGGCGGAGTGGCGGATGACGTGCGTGACCTCGTCCTGCGGGAGCTCGGCCACCGAACCGTCATTGTAGAGTGCCTTCATGGGTATGTTTTCTCCTCTCGGATGCCTGATGCAAGTGCGTGCGATGCGCTCGGCGTTTTTGACTTGCATCATTATAGGCAGGTTGCCTTGGTATACAAGCGCCCGCCGCACCTTAATGGCACGGCGGGCGATTTTCTACGCATGCTTCATCGTGTGGGGGCGGGGCTGCGGGGCGCGCGTGGCTTGCAGCGTGCCCGTGGCTTGCGGCCGGCCCGGCGATGGATGCGTTACTGAATGCGAGTTCGGCAGTAGGGGCAGACCTTCCAGTGCGCGTCGAGTGGGCGATGGCAGCTGGGGCACACGTTGCGAACCTGGGTGTCGCACACCGGGCAGACCACAAAGTCCTTCTCGATGGGGGCACCGCACTGCGGGCAGGTGCCGTACTGGGCAAGCTGGCGCTCGCGCAGGGCCATGTCCAGCTCCTGCTCCTCGCGGTCGGCCGCATAGGAGTGCGGGCGCAGGACCAAGTAGGCGATGAGGCCTACAAACGGGATGAGGGCGATGATGCCCCATGCCACGTAAGCGCTGGCGCCGCGGCGGCGAGCGTCGATAAACACATAGACGACCGACAGCACATAGAGGGCGATGATAAAGCCAACGAAGGCATAGACGACGCCCATAAGCTGCGGCGACATGAGCTCGGAGATGTACTTGGACATTACGGGTACCTTTCGGAATATTAACAGTCCGGTCAAGTTTACCACGGGGTTTGTTTATATGGGACCACGGCTAGGGGCGGCGCCGGCGCGGACACAAACATCTCAATCTGTAACAGGTGGGAGCGGAATCCGGGTCTAGGTGTTACAGATCGAGACACAGGGGTCCCTCCCCGACTTCAATCTCGATCTGTAACATCTTGGGCCCCAAACCCCTCTTACTGTTACAGATCGAGACGAACGGTTTCCATAGTTGTCGGCAGACGAGGTTGTCGACGTTACCGGGTCTCACCTCGTCTGCCGTTGGCGGGTGTTGCGGGGCTGTTCGCCGCATTGACGCCGCTCTGGGGACGCGCAGACCGTAGGATAGTCTTATTGACAGCCTGTCAACTTGTCTGGGAGGCGCTGTGACAGAAACGTTTGATATCGCGATTGTCGGCGCGGGCATCACCGGATGCGCCATCGCGCGGCAGCTCGCGCGCTATGACCTGTCCATTTGCGTGGTCGAGGCGGCTAACGATATTGCGCTGGGCGCGTCGAAGGCCAACGGCGGCCTGGTGCACGCCGGCTACGATCCGGCGCCGGGCACCGTAAAGGCGCAGGTCAACGCCCGTGGCTGCGAGTTGTACGGTACGTGGGCGCAGGAGCTGGGCTTTCTGTTCCGCCGCACCGGGTCGATGGTGCTGGGGTTTAACGACGAAGACCGGACGCATCTGGAGCAGCTGCGGTGCAACGGCCTTGCCAACGGTGTGCCCGAGCTGTCGATCGTCGGACCCGACCGCATCCACGAATTAGAGCCGCGCGCCAGTGCCCAGGCCACGTGCGCGCTATGGTGCCCTTCGACCGGTTACGTTGACCCGTTTGAGGTTGCCATCGCCGCGCTGGAGAACGCCGTGGCCAACGGGGTGACGTTTATGCGGTCTGCGCCGGTGGAAGCGATTGAAGTTGCGGGCTCGGGCGACGACGCGCGCTTTACGTTGGCGACGCCCGCCGGAGACGTGCGCTGCCGCTACCTGATCAACGCCGCGGGCAACGGCGCCGCCGACATCTCGCATATGGTGGGCGCCGAGGAGTTCCAGATGGTCTGGCGTCAGGGCAACATCGTGGTGCTGGATAAGGAACCGCGCACGCTCATGCCGCTCTACCCTGTTCCCACGCCAGTGTCCAAGGGCGTTATCGTCACGGGTACCGTACATGGCAACACCGTGATTACCGCGACGGCTGCCGTGCGCAAGCCAGGCGACACGCAGACCTACGCGACCGATGTCAACGCGCTCCTGACCGGTGTGCACAAGCTGGTGCCCGATCTGGACACGCGTCGCGTGGTGCGCGCGTTTGCCGGCGGACGTCCGGTCATTAAGGGAACGAACGACTTTCTTATTGGGCAGTCCGCCGTGGTGCCAGGCCTATTCCAGGCGGCGGGCATTCAGTCGCCGGGCGTGGCGAGCGCGCCAGCCATCGCAGAGCGCATGGAGCAGATCTTGCGCGATGCCGGTGTTGCCCTGCACGAGCGGCCCGACTGGGATCCCGTCCGCCGCGCGCCGGACGACTTCGACCGTGCGCCACTTGTGCGCAAGGAGGAGCTCATCAAGTCCGACCCTGCATGGGGACAGATCGTCTGCCGCTGCGAAACAGTGCCCGTGGCCGAGATTGTTGCCGCGATTCGACGCCGCCCAGGTGCGGTTTCGGTCGAGGGCGTCAAGCGCCGCTGCCGCGCCGGCATGGGCCGCTGCCAGAGCGGCTTTTGCCAGAGCCGCGTGGTGGCGATTCTAGCCCGCGAGCTGGGCTGCGACCCCAGCGAGGTGCTGCTGGAGGACACTGGCTCGTGGCTGGTTGAGGGACCGCTGAAGGGGGTGCGCTAGGATGGCAACGCTTGATATGCGCGACGAACGCGCAGAGGCAGGAGCCGTAGCGTCGGTGTCGACGCAGGCATTCGACGTGGTCGTTATCGGTGGCGGGCCCGCCGGCATGGCGGCCGCGCTTTCGGCGCATAAGGCCGGCGCGCGCGTGGCCATCGTGGAGCGCGAGCAGCACTTAGGCGGCATCCTGCGCCAGTGCATCCACCCCGGCTTTGGCCTTTCGCACTTTAAGCAGGAGCTCACCGGCCCCGAGTACGCACAGCGCTTTATCGACCAGGTGCGCGCGATCGACATCGCGCTGTTCTTGAATAGCATGGTGCTTGGGATTGATTCGGACGAGTCCACGGAAGACGCCGCGGCCCACACCGTCACGCTCATGAGCCCCACCGGCATGCTGCAGCTCACCGGGCGCGCGGTCGTCCTTGCCATGGGTTGCCGCGAGCGCACCCGTAGCGAGATCAAGATTCCCGGCAGCCGACCCGCCGGCGTGTTTACGGCCGGCCTGGCGCAGCGATACATCAATATCGAGAACCTCAAACCCGGCTCGCGCGCCGTCATTTTGGGCTCGGGTGACATCGGGCTCATCATGGCACGCCGCTGCACGCTCGAGGGGATTTCCGTCGAGGGCGTGTACGAGCTTATGCCGTACGCCAACGGTCTGCGCCGCAATGTTAAGAACTGCCTGGACGACTTTGGCATTCCGCTGCACCTGTCCACCACCGTCACGCGCGTGATCGGGCACGACCGCGTGGAAGCCGTCGAGGTGAGCCAGGTCGACGAGCGCCTAGCGCCCATTCCGGGGACCGAGCGCGTTGTTCCGTGTGACACACTGCTGCTTTCGGTGGGCCTGATTCCCGAGAACGAGCTTTCGGTTGCCGCGGGCGTAGAGCTTGACCCGCGCACGCGCGGCGCCGTGGTGGACCAGAGCCTGCTGACGGTCGTGCCGGGCATCTTTGCCTGCGGCAACGTGCTGCACGTGCACGACCTAGCCGACAACGTAACGAGCGAATCCGAGAGGGCTGGCGCAGCTGCAGCGGCGTACGCGCTGGGGACCGGCGCAGGCGCTGTTCCGGACTGCGAGTTCACCGTCTCCCCTGCCGGCATAGCGGGATACGCGCTGCCGGGACGCATTACGGCTGTGGCACTCACCAAGCTCAACTTCCGCGTGCGCCGACCGGTCGACGCCGCCCGCGTGCGCATTCTGGCAGGCGACGAGGAGCTGTTTGCAGGCAAGGTCCGCCCGTTTAAACCGAGCGTAATGGAGAGCTTCCCACTACCGGCAAAGGTAATTCAGCGCGCACTCGACCTGGGTGTTAACGAGATTGTCCTGTCCGTCGACCCCGTTGAGGAGGCGTAGAGTCATGAGCACAAACGCGATTGAAACGCTGCAGTTCAACTGCACCACCTGCCCATCCGAGTGCCTCCTGACCGTGGAGGTCGAGCGCAGCGCAGACGGCGCCGTGGTAGAGGTGCGCTCCGTAACCGGCAACAGCTGTCCGCGTGGCGATAAGTTCGCGCATCAGGAGCTCACCTGCCCCATGCGCGTGCTCACGACGACCGTGGCCGTCTCCGGCGGCGACGAAGCCCTGCTCCCCGTGCGCACGGCCGAAGCCATCCCGCTGGCACTCCACGCCCAAGCCATGGCCCTCATCCGAGGTCTAGTCGTCAACGCCCCCATCCGCATGGGCGACGTCGTGCTGGAAGATCTTCTCGGCACCAACATTGACCTAGTCGCCAGCATGGACATCGACCCCGCCTAAGCAGCTAATTTAGGACGGGGCTCTTTTGGCTACCTTACTTGCCCAATCATCCCAGATAAACCATGTCAAGGCCGAGGAGTGTCCCAAGGTGCCAGCATAAAAAGGAACGTCCCTATGTGCCGGGCTTGGGATACCATGGTGGCAGCCTAGCGAAAGGATGTTTCATGGCACATGTCGATGACCAGCGTGTGGCGCGCGTGCTCGATGCGCTCGAGGCTCAGCACCCCGGCGCGCAGCTCCTCGTAAACGACCCGTGGTCGATCTATTACCTGACCGGCTTTTATGCCGATATGTTCGAGCGTTTTTGTGGCGTGCTGCTCACGCGCGGTGCCGAGCCGGTGATTCTGGTCAACGCGCTGCATCAGCTGCCCGAGTACGACAATGCCCGCGTTGCCTACCACACCGATACTGATATCGTGACCGATGCCATCGCGCGCGAGGTCGATCCGACCAAACCGCTCGGCGTCGACACCGTCATGCGCTCCGGCTTTTTGATGCCGCTTATGGAGCGCCACGCCGCAAGCGAGTTTTTCCTGGGTGACTTTGCCGTCACCGCCGCACGCACCCACAAGGATGCCGCCGAGCAGGAGCTTATGCGCATGTCCTCGGCAGCCAACGACACCGTGATGGCCGACGCGATCAAGCTCGTCCACGAAGGCGTGACGGAGCGCGAGATTGCCGACCAGATGCTCGGCCTGTATCGCAAGCATGGCTGCGAGAGCTTTAGCTTTCCGCCCATCGTGAGCTTTGGCGCCAACGCCGGCGACCCGCACCACGAGCCCGACGACACCGTACTCAAGCGCGGCGACGTGGTGCTGTTCGACATCGGCGGGCGGCATCGCAACTATTGCTCGGACATGACGCGCACGTTCTTTTGGGGCGAGCCAGACGAAGAGACGGCGCGCATCCACGATATCGTGCGCCGCGCCAACGAGGCCGCCGAGGCTCTCATCGCACCGGGCGTGCGCATGTGCGACCTGGACCGTGCCGCGCGCGACGTGATTGAGGACGCGGGCTACGGCAAATACTTTACGCATCGCCTGGGTCACTCGATTGGCCTGCAGGACCACGAGCCGGGCGACGTCTCGCTGGTCAACGAGCAGGTCGTAGAGCCAGGCATGACGTTCTCAATCGAGCCGGGCATCTACCTCCCCGGGCGCACCGGCGTCCGCATCGAGGACTTGGCCCTGGTGACCGAGTCCGGCGTCGAGATTCTCAACGCCTACCCCCACGATCCGGTCCGCCTAGACTAGGCACGCCACCAAAGCTCCCCTAGAAGTTGCGGTGGAATACGGACTGTTTAAGGCTTCTAGCCCATAAAACAGTCCCTATTTCACCGCAACTGATGAGGGGATGGGTTAGCGCAGCAAGCCTGCCACTTCGCCGGCTAGGGTAATGGTGCCGGCTGCTACGAAGGGCTCGCCCGCGGCCTCGAAAGCTGCGAGGGCCTCGGATACGCTGGGGTACACGCCCGCGAGCTTGTCAGCGTCCACAAGGGCGGCGAGCTCCTCTGCCGGCAGGGCGCGATCGGAATCGGTCTGCGTCACGACCACACGGGGGAAGGCCGGAATCAGCACGTCGACGATGCCAGCCACGTCCTTGTCGGCCAGCGCGGCACACAGCAACGTGGGGCGGTTCTCCACGCACGGATCGATCTCGTCCAGCGCGCTCACAAAGTTCTCGCAGCTCTGAGGGTTATGGCAGGCGTCAATCAGCTTAAGCGGATCAGTTCCCAGCACATCAAATCGGCCCGGCGTGGGGCAGCCCATAAGCGACGCATCGAGCTTGTCATGATCGAGCTCGCGACCCAGATACCCCTCGCACAGCATAATCGCGCACGCGGCATTCTGCGGCTGATAGGCCGGCTTGACCATGCTCGACGTATAGATCGCACGCGGCGTGGTGCAGCTAAACTCAACCGTATTGCCCACGTGCTCCGGCACTTTGGTCGTGGCATGGTTCACTACGAGCGGCACAATGCCGCACTCGCGACAACGTGCATCCATCACGCGCTGAACACTTGCCTCATGCGTACCCTCGCCCAAAACAACCAGGCGCCCAGGCTTAATAACCGCAGCCTTCTCCACCGCAATGGCCTCGAGCGTATCTCCCAGAATGCGTGTATGGTCGAGCCCGATGCCCGTAATGGCAACGGCGACGGGATCGGTCGCACTCGTGGCGTCCCAGCGTCCGCCCATGCCGACCTCGAGCACAGCAACATCCACCGCGGCCTCGGCAAACACGACAAGTGCGGCAGCCGTCAGCAGATCAAACGGCGTGATGGCATAGGCACGCTCCCCCGCCGCCACACGACGGGCATTCACGCGATGTCCCGCCTCAACAGCGGCGGAAACGCCACGGGCAAAGGCCTCATCGCTCACGACGCGCCCATCGACCTCCATGCGCTCGGGATAGCGCACCAGCTGCGGCGACGTATACAGCGCGGTCTTTAACCCCTCACCACGCAAGATAGCAGCCGAAAAACGCGTGGTCGAAGTCTTGCCATTGGTACCGGCAACCTGAATGCAATCGAAATACTCATCCGGACGTCCCAGCTCATCGAGCATATCGACAACCGTCTCGAGCAGAGGACCAGCATCCCCAGAAATCCGCCCCGTATCAGCAGCAAGTCCCACAGCCTCATCAAACGAAAGCAGCTCAAACGAGAAAGGAACGACATACGACCCCGAACGCTTAGCCATAACCCAAAGTCCCCCATAACAGAAAAAGAGGCCCATCAAAAAGAATGAGCCCCTCACGTTGACAATATCAGCCTTTACCCGCTTGCAGCGAGATCAAGGCCACAACCCAGTGGCCCTAACACGCCAGATGCAAACAACAACGTAAACGAACTAGGAGCGGCCCGATGCTTTGCTCGCCGCAAGTTCCGCACGCAAAGGACAGCACTTAATGTGCTGTCCGTCTTGCGCAGGACTGTCCGCAGCGGAGAGCAAAGCATCGGGACGCGCCCCCGAGTGAACCTTACGAGAAGTCAGCAACCTGAGCAGTCAGCGCCGCCAGGATCTCCTTGAGCTCAGCTGCACGGTCCCTCTTCTTCTGCACCACCGCGGGCGCGGCCTTGGCCACAAAGCCCTCGTTGGCAAGGGTCTTCTCGCAGCCGGCAAGCTCCTTCTGAGCCGTGGCGATCTCCTTCTCCAGGCGCGCCTTCTCGGCCGAAAGATCAACCTTGCCCTCGAGCACCACAAAAACCTCGACGCCGCTGTCGACCACGGCAATGCTCGCAGCCGGCTTCTCAACGTCGGTACCCATGACCAGCGAAGCGGTGTTGGCCAGCGGCTCAATGGTCGAGCGCAGGCTCTCGAGCTTCTCAATGTCCTCGGAGCCGGCGCGCACGACCACGTCGAGCTCGGCCTTGGGGCTCAAGCGGTAACGCGAACGGGTAGCGCGGGCAGCAGACACGACGGTGCGGCACAGCTCAAACGCACGCTCGGCGTCCTCATCCACGTACTTAGCATAGTCGGCGGGCTCGGGCCACTTGGCGATCATGAGCGCCTCGGCGCGGTTCACGTTGCCCTCGGCGTCCAGATCGAGCACGCTCGCCGGCATGTTGTCCCAGATCTCCTCGGTGACAAACGGCATGAGCGGGTGCATCAGGCGAATGGAGGTGTCGAGCACAAAGATCAGGTTGCGCTGCGCCTGCAGACGACCCTCGCCCTTCAGGCGGGACTTGGTGACCTCGACGTACCAGTCGCAGACCTCGTTCCAGAAGAACTGCTGCACGCCACGGGCCATGTCGCCAAAGGTGTAGTTCTCAATGCCCTCGGTGACCATCTTCACGGCCTTGGCCAGGCGGCTGAACATCCAGGCGTCGGCCGGCGTCTCCACAACGGGCTCGCCGGGCGTATAGCCCTCCATGTTCATAAGCAGGAAGCGGCTGGCGTTCCAGATCTTGGTCACAAACGACTTGGCCTGGTCGGTACGCGGGCTGTCGATGAGCTTCTTGGTCTTCTTATCGATGTTCGCGTCGAACTTGACGTCCTGGTTGTTGGTGCACAGTGTGAGCAGGTTGTAACGCATGGCATCGGCACCGTACATGCCAATGAGGTCCATAGGGTCAACACCGTTGCCCTTGGACTTGGACATGCGGCTGCCGTCCTTGGCAAGGATCGTCGGGTAGATGACGACGTCCTTAAACGGCACCTCGTCCAGGAAGTACAGCGAGCTCATGACCATGCGGGCGACCCACAGCGCAATGATGTCACGCGCGGTGACGAGCGCCGTCGTGGGGTGATGGCCCTCGAGCAGCTCCGGCTTTTGCGGCCAGCCCTGCGTGGCGAAGGTCCACAGCTGCGAGCTGAACCAAGTGTCCAGCACGTTCTCGTCCTGATGCACGTGATGACCGCCGCACTTGGGGCACACGTCGGTGTCCTCGGTGAGGGCGTCCTCCCAGCCGCAGTCCTCGCAGTAGAACACGGGGATGCGGTGGCCCCACCACAGCTGACGGCTGATGCACCAGTCCTTGAGGTTCTCCATCCAGGTGGTGTAGGTCTGCGTCCAGCGCGCGGGGTGGAAGGTCACCTTGCCGGAGTTTACGGCGTCGAGCGCCGGCCCCTTGAGCTTGTCGACGGCCACAAACCACTGCTCGGACAGCCACGGCTCCAGGGCGGAGTCGCAACGGTAGCAGTGCATGACGGAGTGATCGAGGTCCTCGACGTGATCGAGCAGGTCGTGCTCCTCGAACCACTTGATGACGGCCTCGCGGCACTCGTCGCGGTTCATGCCGGTGAACTCGCCGTAACCCTCGACGACCACCGCGTGCTCGTCGAAGATGTTGATCTGCGGCAGGTCGTGCGCCTGACCCATGGCGTAGTCGTTGGGGTCGTGGGCCGGGGTGACCTTAACAAAGCCGGAGCCAAAGTTGGCATCGACGTGCCAATCCTCAAAGATGGGGATCTCGCGGTTGACAATCGGCAGCATGACGGTCTTGCCCACGAAGGCAGCCTTCTCGGGGTCCTTCGGGGAGACGGCGACACCCGTGTCGCCGAGCATGGTCTCGGGGCGCGTGGTGGCGACGACGATGTAGTCCTGGCCGTTGACCGGCTCGGTCAGCGGGTAGCGCAGGTGCCACAGATGGCCCTTCTCGTCCTTGTACTCAGCCTCGTCGTCCGAGATAGCGGTAGTGCAGTTGGGGCACCAGTTGACGATGCGCTTGCCGCGGTAGATCAGGCCGTCGTGGTACCAGTCGCAGAAGACCTTACGCACGGCCTGGGCATAGTCCTCGTCCATGGTGAAGCGCTCGTTGTCGAAGTCGACGGAGCAGCCCATGCGCTTAATCTGCTCGACGATGATGCCGCCGTACTCGTGAGTCCAGTCCCAGCAGGCGTCGACAAACTTATCGCGGCCGATCTCCAAGCGGCTGATGCCCTCGCTCTTGAGCTTCTTATCGACCTTGGTCTGCGTAGCGATACCGGCGTGGTCGGTGCCCAGCACCCAGCGCGTGGACTTGCCGCGCATACGGGCCATACGGATGATGGCGTCCTGGATGGAGTCGTCGGTAGCGTGACCCATATGGAGCTTGCCGGTCACGTTGGGAGGCGGAATGGTGACGGTGCAATCGCCCACGCCCTCACGGCGCTTGTAGTAGCCGCCGTCAAGCCACTTCTGCAGGATCGCCGGCTCATTGGTCGACGGATCGTAATTCTTGGGCATCTCTTCCATATATCTCTCCCTGTCCCGCCGGGGAGGAATGTCGGCCCGATTTTCGCTCGGTCAAGTCCTGGCTCGCTCGAAGAGCACATTTAGTGCTCTTCGGCTCGTGCGGGATCTACGAAAATCGGGCCGACATTCCTCCCCTTAGGTTTCGATTACTTCAGTCTGAATGGACTTTGCTGAGACTTTAAACAAACACACAGAATAACACAGGTAGTTAGGGTTATTGCGTATATATAAAATAGCCTCCGACCGCGGATGGTCGGAGGCTATTTGCAAGCACGTTTTTGGCTGGTTTACCCGTAGATGCGTTGGGGCTGTTCTTCGCCCTTAACCGCCGCTTCGGTCACGATGACCTTGGCGACACCCTCCTCGCTGGGGAGGTCGAACATCGTCTGCTGAAGCACGTCCTCGCAGATGGAACGCAGGCCGCGGGCGCCGGTCTTGCGGGCGAGCGCCATACGGGCGATCTCGTGAAGGGCCGCGGCCTCAAACTCAAGCTCAACGTCCTCGAGCTGGAACATCTTGCGGTACTGACGCACCACGGCGTTCTTGGGCTCGGTCAGAATCGACACCAGGTCGTCCTCGTCGAGCGCCTGCGTCTGGGTGACAACGGGCGTACGGCCCACGAACTCGGGGATCATGCCAAAGGCGTTGAGGTCCTGCGGGAGCACCTGACGCAGCAGGTCGTTCTCGTCGACCGAGGTGGGGCCGGCGATCTCGGAGTTAAAGCCCACGCCCTTGTTGCCCACGCGGTCGGCGATGATCTTGTCCAGACCCACAAAGGCACCGCCGCAGATAAACAGGATGTTAGTCGTGTCGATCTGCAGCAGCTCCTGCTGGGGATGCTTGCGGCCACCGGTAGGCGGAACGCTGGCCACCGTGCCCTCAAGAATCTTAAGCAGCGCCTGCTGCACACCCTCGCCCGAGACATCGCGGGTAATGGAGAGGTTCTCGGCCTTGCGGGCAATCTTGTCAATCTCGTCCACGTAGATAATGCCCACCTGAGCGCGCTCAATGTCGCCATCGGCAGCATTGATGAGCTTGAGCAGGATGTTCTCCACGTCCTCGCCAACGTAACCAGCCTCGGTGAGCGCGGTGGCATCGGCGATGGCAAACGGCACCTCGAGGATGCGCGCGAGCGTCTGGGCCAGCAGCGTCTTGCCGGTACCGGTGGGACCGAGCAGCAGGATGTTGGACTTGGCGAGCTCCACCTCGTCCATGTCATCGTCAAGCTGCGAGTCCAAACCGTCGTCAAAGGCCGAAAGCGCAGCACCGCCCTCGATGACGCGGCGGTAATGGTTGTACACGGCAACCGACATGGCGCGCTTGGCGTCCTCTTGGCCCATGACATAAGCCGAAAGCTCGTCATAGATCTCGTGCGGCGTCGGCACGTGCGTGATGACCTGGCGGTCGTCCTCGAGCTCAAAGCCCTCGGCCTCGGGGTCCACGGCGGGCTGGGATGCAGCCTGGCCGTGGTCGTTGAGAAAGCCCGGCAGCTTGCCGTTGCGAGCGGCGTCCATAAAGTCCGAAGCCAGCGACTCCTCCAGAATCTCGGAACAGGCGGCGACGCACTCGTCACAGATAAAGATGTTGGTCGGACCCTTTACGAGGCGACGGACCTGCCCCTGCTCTTTTCCGCAGAAGGAGCAGCGGATGGGGTTGCCATTCTCGTCAAAGTTGTCCTGCATGTTTCCTGCCATCCTAGGCGTCCTTCGCGGCGAGATCGCGCGAGGTGACGATACGGTCGATCAGGCCGTAGTCGAGGGCCTCGGCAGCGGTCAGGTAGTTGTCGCGCTCGGTATCGGCCTGGACCTTCTCGATGGGCTGGCCCGAGGCATCGGACAGGATCTGATTGAGCTCGCGGCGGGTCTTCTTGATCTCCTCGGCAACGATCTCGATCTCGGTCTGCTGGCCCTGGGCACCGCCGCTGGGCTGGTGAATCATGACCTTGGAGTGCGGCAGGCAGAAGCGCTTGCCCTTGGCGCCAGCCGAAAGCAGCACGGCGGCCATGGACGCAGCCATACCGACGCAGATGGTGGAGACCTGCGGCTTGATAAAGTTCATGGTGTCAAGAATCGCCAGGCCAGAGTAAACCTCGCCACCGGGCGAATTGATGTAGAGCGAGATATCCTTCTCGGCATCCTGGCTCTCAAGATGCAGCAGCTGGGCAACGACCAGGTTGGCGCTGACGGAGTTGATCTCCTCGCCCAAGAAGATGATGCGGTCGTTGAGCAGGCGCGAATAGATATCGTAGCTGCGCTCGCCGCGCGGCGTCTGCTCGATAACGTATGGCACGAGGGCGGAATCGAACTTAGCGATCATACGCATCTCCATTTCTCTTACGGACCAATAGTGGCTCTAGACAAACGTACGGTGCCCGCATGCTATGCATTGGCTGGCACCGTACGAAGCAACCGGATAACCGGCTTATAACTTTACCCCATCACGGGCACATACATGCGCTCGCGTGCAAGGTGGCGAGAATTACTCGGCGTCCTTGGCGGTCTCGTCGACCTCAGTCACCTTGGCGTTCTCGACCAGGTGATCGACGGCCTTGGAGCGACGGATGGACTCGCGGACGGCAGGCATGCGGCCATCGGCGATGAACTCGGCCTTGGAAGCCTCGACGTCCTTGACGCCAGCCTTCTCGAACTCGGCGTTGATGTCGTCCTCGGTGACCTCAATCTTGAGCTCACGGGCGAGAGCGTCGAGCGCCAGGGACTCACGGGCAACGTCGTTGGCCTGCTTGTGCAGGTCGCCGATGAACTGCTCCATGGTCAGGCCGGAAGCGGGCAGCCAGGTGTCCAGCGTCATGCCGCGGGCAGCGAGGTTGGACAGGAAGTTCTGGCCAAGCTCCTCAAAGACGGACTGCTCGTAGTCGGCGTCCATCTCGTCGAGCTGCAGGCGCTCGGCGAGAGCGGAGACGCAACGGTTCTCCTTCTCGGCCGGGAGGCGGGAAGCCTTGTCCTGCTCGATCTCGATCTTGATGGCGTCGCGCATAGCGTCGATGCTGTCGAAGCCAAAGTCAGACTTGACGAGCTCGTCGGTGAGCTCGGGGGTGTTGCGGACCTTGATGCCCTTGACGGTGACCTCGACGGTGTGGGTCTCGGCCTCCTCGCCCTCCTCGGCCTCGTCGGTCCAGGTGACGGACTTGACGTCGTCAACGTTGGCGCCGATCAGAGCCTCGTTGAACTCGGCGGGGTTGCTGTCGCTACCGGCGATGAGCATACGGCCCTCGGCGGCAAAGTTGTCGGCGTTCTCGACGGCCTTGAGGTCGACGGTAACGTAGTCCTCGGACTCGACAGCGCGGCCCTCGACGTCCTCGAAGGTGGCACGGTAGTTGAGGAGCATCTCGACCTGGTTGTTGATCTCGGACTCGGTGACCTCCGCAGGGGGCATCTCGATCTCGACAGCGTCGAAGGAGGAGAGCTCAGCGGCGGGACGCAGGGAGAACTCGACGGTGTAGGTGTAGTCCTCGTGATCCTTGGCGAGGTCGAGCTCCTTGTAGTCACCGCTCTTGGTGGGGACGATGTCCAGCTCGTTGAGGACGGCGGGCTCGTTGGCGGCGATCAGGTCGTTGGTGGCCTGAGCAAGGGTAGCCTCGGCGCCAAGAGCGGAATCGATGACCGGACGGGGAGCCTTGCCGGCACGGAAGCCCGGGAAGCGGTACTTCTTGGCGGTGTCCTTGTAGGCCTTCTTGATCGCGGCGTCGACGTCGGCGGCCGGGATGGTGACCGTAGCGGTGAGCTTGGCGTCCTTGACGTCAGAAGCGGTGATGTTCAACACGTTCCTCCTCATACTGCCCAGCTTATCTGAGGTGCTGGTACCTTTATGCAACAAAGAGTCGCGACGGCCGAAGCCGACGCAGATGCGTTGGTGCGGGCGAAAGGACTCGAACCTTCACGGGAATCCCACCAGAACCTAAATCTGGCGCGTCTACCAATTCCGCCACGCCCGCATGAGCGCACAGACTAGGAATGATAGCAGATACGAACGACAAGCGCACGCACACGTTTTACAGGCTCACGACCTCACCACGAGTGCGAAAGGCGGGGCGAGTTGCCCCGCCCCGCCCATTACGACTTGTTCGCCGACCCGCTACTCCCCCAGCAGGGCCTTCTCGGGCGTGATCGGCAGCGAGCGCACCTGGTGGCCGGTGGCGTGTGCCACGGCCGAGGCCACGGCGGCGAGCGGCGTGTTAATGACGACCTCGCCGATCGACTTGGCGCCAAACGGGCCCGTAGGCTCGTAGCTCGGCTCAAAGGCCACGCGAATACTGCCGATGTCCAGGCGCGTGGGCAGCTTGTAGCTCATAAAGTTGCCGGTGCGCAGGCGGCCGCGGTCGTCGTGCTCGACGATCTCGTAGAGCGCGTGGCCGATGCCCTGGGCAATGCCGCCCTCGGCCTGGACGCGCGCGAGTGCCTCGTTGATCACGGTGCCGCAGTCCACAGCCGCCGCGTAGTCCACCACAGTCACCTTGCCGGTGGCCTTGTCGACCTCGACCTCGGCAATGCCGGCCATAAACGGCGGAGGCGAAACGGGCAGGCAGGCAGAAGCATGCGAGGTGAGCGCGTCGCCGCCCGCGATGTTCTTGACGCACAGGTTGGCAAAGTCGCGCAGCGTGAGGTAGCGGTTCTGCTCGCGCGCGGCGCGCTCGTCGGACAGACGCACGTACTGGCCATCGAAAACCACGTCGGCGGCGTCCACATCCCACATCTGGGCGGCCTTGGCACAAATCTTCTCACGCAGCTCGGTCGCGGCGTTCTTGGCGGCAAGGCCCGTCACGTAGGTACCGGAGCTCGCGTACGAACCGGCGTCGAACGGCGACACGTCGGTGTCCACGCCGCGCACCACGATCAGCGAGCTCTCCACGCCCAGCTCCTCGGCGGCAATCTGCGCCAGGATCGTGTCGACGCCCATGCCGTTATCGGTGGCGCCGGTGCCGATGGTAATGAAGCCGTCCTCTTCCAGGCGCATGTCGATGCCGGCGATATCAACGTTGGAAATGCCCGAGCCCTGCATGGTGAGCGCACAGCCCAGAGCACGCACGCGGTCGCCCAGGTCCACAGCCAGCGGCTTGTCGCGCCAGCCGATCATGTCCATCGCGCGCAGCAGGCAGCGGTCGAGCGCGCAGGCGTTGAGCTTCTCGTTGTAGTACTGCGGCATGATCTCGCCCTCGCGCACGATGTTCTTAAGGCGCAGGTCGGCGGGGTCCATGTGCAGCATGTCGGCAAGCTCGTTGACGGCGCTCTCCACGGCAAACTGGCCCTGGGTGGCACCGTAGCCGCGATACGCGCCGCCGCGGTTGGTATTGGTGTAGACGGCGTCCCAGCTAAAGCGGCTCGCCTTCACGTGGTTGTAGATGGGCAGGCTCTTGTGGCCCGACAGGCCGATCGTCGTGGTAGCGTGCTCGCCGTACGCACCGGCGTTGGACAGCGTATGCAGATCGATGGCCGTGATGGTGCCGTCGTTCATGGCACCCAACTTGACGGTCATCTGCATCTGGTGGCGCGAGTTGCCCGCGGTGATGGTCTCCTCGCGGGTGTAGCAGCAGTAGCTCGGACGGCCGGTCTGCTGGGTCACGAACGCAACGAAGATCTCGCAGCAGCCCGTCTGCTTGGAGCCAAAGCCGCCGCCGATGCGCGGCTTAATGACCTGCACCTGCGACTGCGGAATGTCGAGCGACTGCGCGACCATGCGGCGCACGTGGAAGGGCACCTGCGTAGAGGTGGTCACCGAGATGCGGCCGAACGCGTCGGTCGTCGCGAAGGCGCGGAAGGTCTCCATGGGCGCAGTCTGCGTGGCCTGGCTGGTGTAGGTGCGCTCAAAGACGATGTCGCTCTGGGCGAAGGCCTCGTCAAGGTCGCCAAAGTCGCTCGTACCGCTGCACACCAGGTTGCGCGGGACATCGCCGCCCTGCGGGAACATAAAGGTCACGTCGCCCTCGGGGTGGACCACGATATCGTTATCGAGTGCCTGGGTAAAGTCGAGCAGGGGCTCGAGCACCTCATAGTCGACCTTGATGAGCTTGAGCGCCTTGTCGGCAGCCTCCTCGGTCTCGGCAGCGACGATCGCCACCTCCTCGTTTTGGTAGCGCACAAGGTTCTCGAGAATCAGGCGGTCGTAGGGACTCGGCTGCGGATAGCTCTGACCGGCGATAGTAAAGCGGCGCTTGGGCACGTCCTCGTAAGTGTAGACGCCCACGACGCCGGGCACCTTCAGGGCGCGCGACGTATCGATGGAGCGGATCTTGGCGCGGGCATAGGGGCTGCGCTTGAGTTTGACGATGAGCGCGCCGGCGGGCACCATATCGCCCGTGTAGACGGGACGGCCCTCGAGCAGCGCCTTCGAGTCCTTCTTGGGCTGCTTATGGGTGATCTGCTTGTACGAGACACCGTCGCAGCTGGTGTCGTTGACCGGCAGTTCGGGCATCTCAAAGCCCACCTGCACGCCGGACTCGTTGAGGAAGCGGACAATGGCGCGCAGTTGGCTCTCGTAGCCGCTGCAACGGCAGAGGTTGCCGGCGAGCTGGCGCGACAGCTCCTCGCGCGTGGCGACGAGGCTCGGGTCCTCCTTGGCGGCGCGGGCAAGCGCCAGCACGTTCATGATAAGGCCGGGGGCGCAAAAACCGCACTGCTCGGCGCCTTCGGCAGCCATCGCGAGGGCAAGCGCCTCGGACTCAGCCTTGAGACCCTCGAGCGTGGTGATGGTATGGCCCTCGACGCGCGCGGCGGGAACCGAGCAGCTCAGCACCGGGTCGCCGTCGAGCCACACCGTGCACAGGCCGCAGTTGGTGGTCTCGCAGGCGCAGCGCACTGACACGCAACCCTGCTCACGCAAAAGCGCAAGGAGCATAGTGTCGGGGGCAATCTGAACCTTGACCTTGCGGCCGTTGAGCGTAAAGGAAAGATCGATGAGTTTGGCAGCCATTAGCGCACCTCGCTAGAATCGACACCGGGCACACGGCGGCAGGAATACTCGTCCGTGGCAAACTTAGGGACCTGCACGGTCTCGAGCTCGCGGGCAAGCGCGGCCGAAAGCTCGATGCCGGCGGCGCGGCGCACGGCCTGGACGGCGAGCGGGGCCGAGATGCGACGGCGGTAGTCGGCCGAGCCCCACAGGTTGGTTCCGTAGCTCAGGGCACGCACGGATGCAGCAAGGGCGCGAAGCTCGTCCTCGGAAGGCTGCTCGTTGGTAAGGCCGCACGCCACGCCCTGCAGCAGGGTCGCGCGCAGCGGGCGGGCGCCCACGGTGACGTGCCAAGTGTTGTTCCACCAGGCGGCGGTGACGTTTAAGGAGGGGAAGTCGGTCGCGGCCTTGCGCACGGCCTCGTAGCTCGCACGGTAGTCGTGCTTAACGACCACGACGTGCTCGATCACGTCGCGCACGTAACCCATCCGCACGAACTCGGCGAGCGGCACGCGGCCGGCGCCCGTCAGCTCAACATACGAATCGAGCGCCAGGAACGCCGAGAGAACGTCCGAGAAGCCAAAGCGGCCGTAGATGCTGCCGCCCACCGTGGCGGTATTGCGCAGCTGCACGCCCACGATGTCGTGGACGGCGAACTCAAAGACATTGTTGACAAGCGCGTTGAGCCCGGCATGACGCTCGAGCTGGCGCAGGGTGCACATGGCACCGATGCGAAACTCGGTCTCGGTCTCCTCGATCTGATCGAGTCCGCAGGCCGAAAGGTCAATCGCCGTCGCCACGCGACGCGAACCCAGACGCATCCAGATGCCGCCGCCCACAATCTTGTTGTTGCGGTTCTTCTGTAAGAGCTCATAGGCTTCGGCCGCGTTTCCAACACGGACGTAGGTACCGAACTTGAGCACGTTCTCCCCCATCTCTTCACTTGTCCAGTGTCCTCTAGTGTACCAAACGAGGGCGCACGGCCCTCACCACCATAGAAAAAGGCTCCCGGCACAAATGCTGGGAGCCTCATCAGTTGCTATGTCGAGCTGGATTTAGCAGACGCCCTGGGCGAGCATGGCGTCGGCGACCTTCAGGAAGCCGGCGATGTTGGCGCCCATGACAAAGTTGCCCTCCTCGCCGTACTCCTTGGCGGTGTCGTCCACGTTGTGGAACATGCCGCGCATGAGCTGCTCGAGCTTGCCGTCGACCTCCTCGAAGGTCCAGGACAGGTGCTCGGCGTTCTGGCTCATCTCCAGGCCGGACACGAGCACACCACCGGCGTTGGCAGCCTTGCCGGGCATAAAGGCGACGCCGTTCTCCTGGAAGTAAGTCGTGGCCTCGATGGTCGTGGGCATGTTCGCGCCCTCGCCGACCACCTTGCAGCCGTTGGCGACGAGCGCCTGGGCGTCCTCGAGCAGCAGCGTATTCTCACGAGCGCAGGGCAGCGCGATGTCGCAGGGCAGCTGCCACACGCCACGACCGTCGCCCTCGTGCCACACGGCACCGGGCTTCTCGTCAACGTACATGGCGAGCGTGACGCCCTTGTCGTGGCCGGAGCGCTTCTTGTTGTAGACGTGCTCGAGCACGGAGTAGTCGATGCCGTCGGGATCCTCGACCCAGCCGTGGGTGTCGGAGCAGGCCAGCACCTTGCCGCCGAGCTGCGCAACCTTCTGGACGGCGTAGATAGCGACGTTGCCGGAGCCGTGAACGACGACGTTCTTGCCCTCGAAGGAGTCGCCGCGGCTCTTGAGGTACTCGTCCACAAAGTAGACCAGGCCGTAGCCGGTGGCCTCGGTACGGGCGAGCGAGCCGCCAAAGGAGAGGCCCTTGCCGGTAAGGACGCCGGTCCACTCGTTGGTCAGGCGCTTGTACTGACCGAACATGTAGGCAACCTCGCGGCCACCAACGCCCAGGTCGCCGGCGGGAACGTCGGTGTTGGGGCCAATGTGGCGATAGAGTTCGGTCATGAAGGACTGGCAGAAGTGCATGATCTCGTTGTTGGACTTGCCCTTGGGGTCAAAGTCGGAGCCGCCCTTGCCGCCGCCCATGGGAAGGGTGGTCAGGCTGTTCTTGAGGATCTGCTCCAGGCCCAGGAACTTGAGCATGCCCAGGGTGACCGTCGGGTTAAAGCGCAGGCCGCCCTTGTAGGGTCCGATGGCAGAGTTGAACTCGACACGATAGCCGCGGTTGACCTGAACCTTGCCCTGGTCATCGACCCAGGGGACACGGAACATAACGATGCGCTCGGGCTCGACGAGGCGCTCAAGCAGGGCGGCCTCCTCGTACTCGGGATGGGCGTCGAGCGCCGGCTGGATGGTGCCGAGGATCTCGGTCGCGGCCTGGATGAACTCAGGCTGCTCGGGATAGCGGGCCTTGAGCTCGTCGAGAACTTTCTGCGTGTAGCTCATGCTTCCTCCAATGATGGGAAACGAAAAATGTTGATCGCGGCACCCCATGCGCCGCGAACTTTATCGTTTATGGATAATATCGCACTGTTGCGGGAAAATTTCGCATAAGCCGACGAGCAGATGTTTCGTTTTGATTACGATGCAGGTAGAAGCGTTTTTGAGCACCCGACGTACAAATCGCGTGTTTCGAAGCTGTTTCGTCCGCATGTTCCAAACCACCACATTGGGGACAGGCACCTTTGTGGTGGTTTTGGCGAGATGCGTTGGCGGGAACGTATGTGAATCGAACACATCCAAGACGTTTTGCACGCCTCGCAACGGTTTTGAGGACCGCGGGGCCCACCGGAGCCCATCCGTTCCCAAGCGTGGCGGTATTTTACCAAACGAACAGGGTCGCGCCACGAAAACGGCCCATCTACTACGTTTAACCTGCAGGGGTTGACCATACCCGCTTTTTCGTAACATCGGCAAGTCGTCTACCTGCGGTTTTGTTTTTGCGGTTTTTGAAATGGTCGAGGGTAGTCACTTAAACGTAGTAGATAGGCCGGTTTTGTGGCGAGCGGCGATTCGGAGCCCTAGCGCAGGGATCTGAGACCGCCGGCCTCCTTGTTGAGCGTCGTAAAACGCACCGCATCCAGGTGCTCCAAGATGCTAATGGCTCGTTTGCGCGACACGCCTAAGGCCTCGCGCAGCACACTCGTCGTGGCAACGCCGCCAGCAGCCTCGATAGCCGCGGCGACGACCTCACGCGCATGGGCCTCGGCGGCGGCAGACAAGGCAACGTCGCGTTCGATCTTAACGATCGCGCGGTTGAGCGAAAGCTCGCGCAGGGCACGCGTCATGGTGTCGCGATCGAGCTGCAGACGCTCACCCACCTCGGGCAGCGTCGCCGCACCGAGACCCGCCTCGTCGAGGGCGGCCACGATGCGCTGGCTCGCCTCGCGCACCACACGTATCGCCGCAGCGGCAGAGTGCGGGTCGAACACCTCGGCACCGTCGACGGTGCACACGCCGCGCGCACAGCCCTCGAGAACGAGCGCGGACGCAATGTCTTCGCCCGCTGTCGGCCAGGCGGCATGCGCGACCTCGCCCGGCGTGAAACCCGTCTGCTTGGGCGCGGCCCCGTGCATGGCGGCCAACGTGACGGAGAGCGTGGCGAGGGCGGCATCGAGCACAGCGGGGGCGGCATAGAGCTCCTCGGTCGAGCGCTCGGCATGAAGCGCCACGGCGTCACCCGAGGAAACCGCCCCGTGCAGGAGCGCAGCCGCCTCGGCACCCGAAAGATCGAGAGCACGGGCTGCGGCCGCGGCAGGCACGGGCAGGCGCTGCAGCCCCAACCATGCGGCAACGGCGGCGGCGCGGTCGTCGGCATCCAGGGCCCCGAGCAGCGCGCACTCGCCCGCGGAGAGGACGCGCGAGCGGCGACACCGCGAAAGAAGAACACGACCGCCGCCGATAAGCACCACCGGCGAGAACGCGAGCACAATGAGGCCGTCGCCCGATCGCACGGGAAGGCGCTCCTCCAGACGGACCTGCACGATGCGGGTCTCGCCAGCCTCAATAGGACCCTCACCCTCCATGAGCATGATACGGCCGAGGACCTCTGCCGTGCCCACCATCACGTGGACGCGCGTGCCGGACTCGAAGGGCACGGGCTTGGCGCCCTCGCGCCCCAGATAGGTGAAGCGCGCGATAAGCCTGAGCGTCGAGCCCTCGGCACCAGACCCGCAGAGGACCTCGCCGCGCGGAAGGTCGCCCGCGCCGTCGCCCACGATGTTGAGCGCCACGCGCTGTCCGGGCAACGCCCGAGGAGTATCGCCATGCACCTGAATCCCGCGAACGCGGCAGCGCACGCCCGCGGGACTCGAAACGAGCTCATCGCCCACCGCCACGGGGGCATCGTGAAGCGTGCCCGTGACGACCGTCCCGGATCCCTTGATGGTGAAGCAGCGGTCGATGGGCAGGCGCGGGGCCAGACAGGGGCGCACCGGGCGGGATGCGGCATCGGCCAGGAAAGAGTCGATAGCGGTATCGAGGGCAAGGCGAACGTCCTCGATACCCGCACCCGTGCGAGAGGAAACGGGCACCACGGGCGCATTGGCAAAGACGGTATCGCCGAGGAAATCCATCACGTCAAGCTCGGCGAGCTCCGCCGTCTCGTCATCGGCCAGATCGCGCATCGTAAGCGCAACGACCATTTGCGTCACACCCAACAGCTCCAGTACGCGAACATGCTCGCGGGTCTGCGGCATCACGCCCTCAACGGCAGAAACCACCAGCAACGCAACGTCCACGCCGGTGGCACCCTGTACCATCGCGCGCAGGTAGTGCGCATGCCCGGGCACGTCGACCAGGCCGACAAGCTTGCCGCTGGGAAGCTCGAGCTCGCCAAAGCCGAGCTCCGTAGTCATGCCTCGGCGTCGCTCGACCTCCAGACGGTCGGGATTTTTGCCGGTCAGCGCCTCGATAAGGGCCGACTTTCCGTGGTCGACGTGTCCTGCTGTTCCAACGACAACGGGACACTCGACAAGCTTACGCGCAGTCATCGACGCAAACCCGCCCGCACGGTATCCGCCAACGCAGACGCACACAGGTCAAGGTCGGTGTCGTGCAAAAGCGTGCGAACGTCAAACAGCACCTGGTCGTGGCGCACGCGTGTCACAACCGGCGTATCGGGCTCCTGTACCATAGCGCGCTTTAGGCCATCGGCGGATAGACGCCCATCGACGGGACAGACGGCAACGCAAAATGTAGGGAGCTCGACAGTCGGCAGCGATCCGCCGCCGGGAGTAGAGGCGCCCTCGACAACCTGCAGCTCCACGGCCTCCTCGCACTGAGCCTCGCGAAGCTTGCGCAGCATGCGGTCGTGCAGGCGCTTGGCCTGGCGCTCGAGCGGAGCCGGCGCGCCGGAAAGCATGTTGAGTACCGGGATCTCCCGATGCGCCGCGTCGGGACCGGTCACATACAGTCGCAAAGTGGCCTCGAGCGCCGCGAGCGTGAGCTTGCCAGGGCGAAGCGCGCGCATAAGAGGATGCGAGGCACAGGCGGCGATTACTTGGGCGCTGCCGAGAATAATGCCTGCCTGCGAGGCGCCGAGCAGCTTGTCACCCGAGCACGAGACGACGTCAACGCAGGCGCAAAGCGAGGCGGACGTGGGCTTCTCCCCCGCATCGGCGAGCACCCCGTCTGCAAGCAAAGCGCCCGAGCCCTGATCCTCGTACAGCAACAGCCCGTGCTCATGCGCCAGCGCGGAAAGCTCCGCCGCGGAAACCTCCTCGTGGAAGCCCTCGATACGGTAATTAGAAGGATGAACTTTCAAGATCATCGCCGTGTTGGGCGTAATGGCGCTTCGATAATCGTCCAGATGTGTGCGGTTGGTAGAGCCAACCTCGACAAGCTTGGCACCCGAAGCCGCCATGATGTCGGGGATGCGGAAGCTGCCGCCCACCTCGACAAGCTCGCCGCGGCTCACGATGACCTCTTTGCCAGCCGCGTGCGCGGCAAGCACCAGCAGCACCGCGGCGGCATTGTTGTTGACAACCAAGGCGTCCTGCGCCCCCGTGAGCGTGCGCAGCAGGCGTGCGGCATGCTCCTTGCGGCCCCCGCGAGCGCAGATTGAGACGTCATACTCAAGCGTGCTGTAGCCTCGGGCGACATCGGTCACCGCCTGCACCGCCGCGGGAGCGAGCGGAGCGCGGCCCAGATTGGTGTGAATCACAACGCCCGTCGCGTTGACGGCAGGGCGCAGGGTCGGCAGCGACAGGCGATGGGTCCGCTGCTCAATTGCCAAGGCGAGCTCGCGCTTGTTCCTTGCAGGGGCGCCGGAGCGAATCGCCGCGCGCTCGGCATCGAGCTCGGCGTCAATCGCCTCGCGTACCATCGTGTCGCCTGCATCGCCAGCAGCCTTCATGACCGGCCACTCGGCAAGCAACTCGTGAACGGCGGGAATGGAACGCAGGCGGCCGCGCACCTCGGCAGACATGGATTCGCAGTCGCTCATGAAAAGCCTTTCGACATGTTCAATAAATAGCTGGTCCCCCGCGATCGTCATCGGGCAAAAAAATACCGGCGCGCACGCAAAAGGGACAGATCCATTATGGCAGCTCGTGACAAGACGTCGAAGCGCCTCGTCCAAAACCTGCCAAATAAACCTGTCCCTCTTTGGTCGGTTATGTCTTGGGTCCTTAGGCCTCCCTGTTGGCGTAGATAAACCAGTAGCCCAGCGCCACGATCAGGGCGCCACCCACGATATTGCCCAGCGTGGCGACCGTAAGGTTGAGCGCCAACCCGGCAGCATTGAGGGCATCGGCGCCGGCGACATCGGCTCCATAGCCGCAGGAGTGCATCAAAATGCCCATAGGCAAAAAGTACATGTTGGCAACGCAGTGCTCAAAACCGCAGGCCACAAAGGCGGCAATGGGCAGCAGAATGCCCACGACCTTATCGACCACGGTCTTGCCGGCGGTACCGATCCATACGGCCAGGCACACAAAGATGTTGCACAGAATGCCGCGGAAGAAGATGGTGACGGCGCCGATCGTAACCTTACCGGCGGCGACACTCACCATGGTGTTGGCGACGACCTCGCCGTTGAGTTTGTAAATGGCTGCCATGTAAATCAAAAAGACAACGAACAGGGCGCCGGCAAAGTTGCCGATCCACACAATAGCCCAAGCCTTGAGCATCTGGACGAGCGTGATCTTTTTGCTCTTAAGCGCGCAGACCATAAGCGAGTTGCCGGTAAACAGTTCCGCGCCGCAAATGAGCACGAGCACCAGTCCCAGGCAAAAAGCAAGACCGCCCACGAAGCGCTGGGCGCCCCAGCAAAGCGTGGGATCGCTCAGAAAGACCGTGAAGAACAGGCCGCCGAAGGCGATGAACGCGCCGGCGAACATGGCGAGCAAAAAGGCCTTCGAGACCGGCAGGTTGGCCTTGGTAACGCCTGCGGCCTCGGTCTTCGCCTCGATCGCGGCGGGCGCCAGGCAATCGGAGGTGGGATATTCTGCCTTGAAATCTGCCATGTCAGTCACTTCTTTCCTAATCAGCAGGGACGAGCATTGCCAATGCAAAGGCCCCGCGTCGGACGGTCAAAACAAAACAGGTCAGAAGTAAACGTACCTCTGACCTGCAAATTACTTGGAGCGGGCGACGGGAATCGAACCCGCGTCATCAGCTTGGAAGGCTGGGGTTCTACCATTGAACTACGCCCGCAAGATATGGTCGGGACGACAGGATTTGAACCTGCGACATCCTGCTCCCAAAGCAGGCGCGCTACCAAACTGCGCCACGTCCCGAAGGTGTTGAGCAGCTAAGGTCTAAACCTTGCGTGTCCCAAAGCGAAGGAAATTATAGGGGAGACTCCCCGCCTGTGCAAGCGACGATACCCTAGCTCCTCGAATGTGCGACAAACCGGCTGTGGAGCAGGCCAATCACAAACGCCACCACGGCAACCGGCACCCATGCGGCTCCAATGTCGGCCAGCGGCAGCGCATCGAACGGCAGCCACACGCCTGCAAAGAACGCGTCGCGGATCGAGGTGATCACGCTCTGCACCGCGACAACGCCGCCGACCCAGACCCACACCTGCGGATGCGCGTCGCAAAAACCGTGCACTAGACCCATAAGCACCAGAACAATTGCAACAGGGTACAGGGCGTTGAGCATGGGCACCGAGAACATGAGGATCACGTCGAGGCCCACGTTTGAGAGCACGCACGAAAACGCCGCGAACACAAAGGCGAGTATCGCAAAGGGACGGCGCATGGCCTCCTCGGAAGCCTCTGCTCCCCCTTCGACCACATACGTCTCGCAGAAGTAACGCGAGCAGCAGCTGATGAGGCCGATGCATACGTTCATGCAGGCGAGGAAGAAGATCGCAAAGACCACGACCGTGCCGGCAAGGCCAAAGTGCATGGAGGCCGAGCGGGCGAGGATGGCGGCTCCGTTGGTGGCATCGGGCATCACGGTGCTCAGCTGCGTGCCGGCAAGCGCCAGACCGCAGTAGATGATGGCCATGAGCACACCAGCGATCACGCCGGAGCGCGAAATCTCGAAGGCCACGCGCTTGTCGTCGGTAACGCCCAGCTCGTGGATGGTCTCGGCGATGATGATGCCAAAGGCGAGCGACGCGAGCAGGTCCATGGTCTGATAGCCGGTCAAAAAGCCCTGCACGGCGGCACCGGCATCGTAAGGAGCCTGCGGCGCGGCAGCGGAACCCAGCGGCGAGACCACGGCAGCGCCCACGACCAATACGATAAGGGCGATGAGCGCGGGGCCCGTAATGCGGCCGAGCACGCGCGTAATGACACCCGGGCGCAGCGTGAGCACAAAGGCGACGGCAAAGAAGGCGACGGCAAACACCAGGCGGGCCGTGCCGAGCGAGACACCCTCGGGCAGCAGCGGCACCAGCATCTCGAAGGCCGTGGAGCTCGTGCGCGGAATGGCCAGACACGGACCGATAGCCAGATACACCGCCGCGACAAAAAACTCGCCAAACTTGGGGTGCACACGACCGGCAAGCTCGCGCGCCGTTCCGGCAAGTGCCACGGCAATAAAGCCCATGACGGGAAGGCCGATGGCGGCAATCAGAAAGCCGAGCATGGCGAGCGGCGTGGCAGAGCCCGCCTGCAGCGCCAGCAGCGGCGGAATAATGAGGTTGCCGGCGCCAAAGAGCATCGAGAACAGGGCGATGCCGACGGTGAGGACATGGTCGGAGCGCAGACCGCGCGGGGCGGATGATGCCATAGGACCACCTTTCGGGTCGAAACAAAACGGGACGGGCAAAAGACCCGTCCCGCAAGTATATACGCTTTAGCAGGCTAAATCGTGCAGAGCGTCAATCGCGGTGTCGACTTCCTCGTCCGTGTTGAAATACCCAAACGAGAAGCGGACGACACCCTGGCGCTCGGTATCTAACGCACGGTGCATGAGTGGGGCGCAATGGGCACCGGGGCGCGTCGCAATCCCCCACCCTTGCATGAGCGTGTCCGAAATCTCGGCAGAGTCGATATCGCCCACGTTGAGCGACACGATCGCCGAGCGCGCGGGTTGGTTAAACGCACCGTAGAGCGCAATGCCGGGGATTTCGCGAGCACCGGCGAGGAAGCGCTCCGCAAGCGAACGCTCATGCGCCGCAATCGCCTCGACCCCGCCTTGTGCCTCGATAAAGTCGAGACCGGCAGAAAGGCCCGCGATGCCGTGGCCGTTGAGCGTGCCCGCCTCAAGGCGCGTGGGCCACTCAAGCGGCTGCAGCGCATCGAAACTGTGCACGCCCGTGCCGCCCATGGCCCACGGCGCCACGTCAATGCCCTCCGCCACGGCCAGCCCGCCGGTGCCTTGGGGTCCCATGAGCCCCTTGTGGCCGGTAAAGCACACGACGTCGAGCCCCATGGCTTGCATATCGATATGCGCCGTACCGGCAGACTGAGAGGCATCGACGATCACCAACGCGCCGGCCGCATGGGCGATGGCAGCCACACGCGAAACGTCGACCGCGTTGCCGGTCACATTGGAAGCATGCGTCACCACCACGGCACGCGTACCGGGCGTGACCAACCGCTCGAGCTCGTCGTAGTCGAGCGCGCCGTTCGCGTCGCAGCCCGCATGCTCAACCGTCACACCCTGCTCCGTCGCCAAGCGATTGAGCGGACGCAGCACCGAGTTGTGCTCAAGCACCGTCGTGACCACGCGGTCACCGGGACGCACCACGCCATTGATGGCGGTGTTGAGCGCCGCCGTGGAGTTGGGCGTAAAGCACACATGGTCCGCCCTCGGGCAGCCCAAAAGGCGCGCGAGCTTGGTACGGCAAGCGTGAATCGTACGAGCGGCATCGAGGGCACCCGACGTGGCACCGCGCCCGGCATTGCCGAGCGAGCACATCGCCTGCGTCACGGCATCGATGACCGTCTGAGGCTTGTGCATGGTCGTCGCCGCGTTATCCAGGTAGATCATCGCACGACCTCCCACATATCAATCACGGTATAGCCCTCGGTAGGAACGCCTGCCGCGGTAAGCTCGCTGCGCAGCAGCTCCTCATCGGCAGGCAACGCCTTCCACGCCAGGCCGCAGCCGGCAGCGACCTCCCCGGGCACGGGAATCGTTCGCCCGGGAAGGCCACGCTCAACGCACAGGGACTCGCAACCCATGGCGGCCGCCGTGGTGGGAAACGTGATGACAAGCGCCGGGCGCTTCTCCCTCATGGCAACTCCAACCAATACGCTACGGACGCACGACGCGCACGGCCTGTTCCATCTTCTCCACGATCACGTACATGTTCGTGACCTCACCCACCGCGAGCTGATCCTTAATGCCAAAGTGATCGAGGCAGGTGCCGCAGGTGAGAATCTCGACACCCTGCTCCGCCAGGCCCTTCAGGTCATCGAGCACCGGCGAGCCCTCGACGGTGAGCTTGGCGCCGCCGTTGTAGAACAGCATGGTCGCGGGCAGCTCCTCCTGCTGCGTCACGGCAAAGATAAACGCCTTCATGAGCTTGTGGCCCAGCTCGTCGTCGCCACGGCCCATGCAGTCGGTGTAGACGGAAATGACGAGCCTACCCTTGCCGGCGCTGGCATCACAGGAGGCAGCGCCATCCTGCTCGGGATCGGCCATGGCAACGGCGCCAGAGGTCGCCACGGTCACGTGCCACTCGGCGTCAGAAACCTTCTCGACCGAGGCCGTGCAGCCCTTCTCCTGCGCCATCTTGGAGATGTTCTTGACGGCGGTCTCGTTGTCGACCGAGGTCACGACGGCGCCCTCGCCATCGAGCTGCTTCAGAGCTTTGAGCGTCTTGACGACGGGCAGCGGGCAGGCATCGCCCATGGCATTGACTTCAATCTTGGTAGACATGGCAAATTCCTTTCGAAAGAGCCGTTCTAGAGAACGGCAAACAGTTACATAAACGTGCGGGCTAGCGAACAACGCGGACGGCAGGACCGCCCGGCTCCGCCTCGCACACGCGCCCGACAACGGCCGCGATGCGCCCCTCGGCATGCAGGCGACGCGCAAGCTCATCCACATCGGCAGCAGGCGCCGCGATGAGCAAACCACCCGAGGTCTGCGGATCGTACAGCGCATCCAACATGCCTGGCTCCAGGTCCTCGTCGGCAGCCACGCGCGGGCCAAAGAAGTCCTGGTTGCGGTAGGAGCCAGCGGGGATAATGCCAAGACGCGCCATGTCGAGCACCTGGTCAAAGAGCGGCACCGCCCCCGACGCAAGCTCAATCTGCACGCCCGAGCCCTCGGCCATCTCGCACGCATGCCCAATCAGGCCAAAGCCCGTAATGTCGGTGCAGCCGTGAAGTTCGAGCCCCTCGGCCAAACGGATCGGGGCCTCGTTGAGGGTGCGCATAGAATCAAACATCCGGCTGGCCTCGTCCTGCTCGATGAGCTCGCCCTTAATGGCCGTGGTGATAATGCCCGAGCCGATCGCCTTGGTCAGCAGTAGGACATCGCCCACGCGCGCACCGCTGTTGGCGAGCATGCGGTCGAGCGCGACAAAGCCGCTCACGGACAGGCCGTACTTGGGCTCGTCGTCGTTGATAGTGTGGCCACCCGCGATGGAGCAGCCCGCCTCGACGCACTTGTCGGCGCCACCCGCCAGAATCTGGCCAGCAGCCTCAACACCCAGGCAGCTGGGTATGCAGAGCAGGTTCATGGCATGACTCGGCCGCCCGCCCATAGCGTAGATGTCCGACAGCGAGTTGGCCGCGGCGATCTGGCCAAACAGAAACGGGTCATCGACCATCGGCGGGAAGAAGTCGATGGACTGCACGAGGCCCAAGTTGTCGCCAACGCGAAAGACGCTCGCATCGTCGGAGGTATCGAACCCCACGAGCAGGTTGTCGTTATGCACATTGGGTAAGTCGCCCAGGACCTGGGCGAGGGCTCCAGGAGCCAACTTAGCGGCTCAACCAGAGGCAGCGGTCATCTGCGTGAGCTTGATGAAATCGTCAGCCATCGATCCCTCCTCTCATAGGTCAATCTTTTCCTCCCAGTATACGCATGGTGGCGCCGAGAGCGGGCGATTTATCGCAAGCCCCCTACGCGAGCGCCTGTGCGCGAATGGCCGCACCGATAGCGCCGGCAAAGCGCGCCTGGGGCGAGGTCTCTACCGGCGAGCCCAACAGTGCGCCCAGACGCTCGACGACATAGGCGTTTTCGCACAGACCACCGGTCAGATAGTACGGGGCGCCCGCCGCCTGCCCGGCCATAGTGGCCACGCGCGACACGACGCTTTCGATCACACCGCGGGCGATGTTCTCGCGCGGCTCACCGCGACCGATCAGGCTGATGACCTCGCTTTCGGCGAACACCGTGCACATGCTGCTGATCTTGGTAGGTTCGCCGGAACGCGCCAGGTCGGCCATCTGCTGTTGAGAAATACCTAGGCGGTCGGCCATGATCTCCAAAAAGCGCCCCGTGCCGGCAGCGCATTTATCGTTCATGGCAAATTTAGCCACGCGGCCGCCTTTAAGCTGGATGACCTTGGTGTCCTGACCGCCCACATCGATCACGGTGCCATGGTCGCCAAACAGACGCACGGCACCGGTGCCGTGGCAGGTAATCTCGGTAACGACTTTATGCGCATAGGGCACGGCGACACGGCCGTAGCCGGTGGCGACCACACGAACATCCTTGGCGCACACGTCATAGCCGGCCGCTGCCAGTGCCTCGCGCAGCCGCTCGGAAGCATCGACCGATGAGAACCCGGTTGGCTGCACGCACGTCCACGCCACCGAACCCTCACCATCGACTACAGCGGCCTTAGCCGCCGTAGACCCGATATCGATCCCGATCCCTATCATGGCTCTCTCCTAATCGGCAAACTAATCAAACGATCAGACACCACTGCAACAACGGCCCTCTGGCGTCTGAGGTGCCCGAGATTCCGAGCGACAAGCCCGACGAAGCGTACTCAAGGTACGCGAGGAGGGTTGGAGCCGGAAGGTCGGGTGCCTCAGACGTCAGAGGGTCTCGATAAAGGCGGCGATACGGGTCTCGATTTGGCCCATGTCGCCATTGCTGTAGTCGGTCTCGATCTTCATGTACGGAATACCCGCACCCTCGACGGCCTCCTGCATGCGGGCACTCTCCACGTTAAAGGTGTGGCACGCCTGGAGCACGTTCTCCACTACGCCATCGATGTGATACTTCTCGCACATGGCCAGCGTATTTTCCATACGGCCGTCGTTGGGCGTCATGACCGAGCAGTTGATATCCAGGTAGCGGTCGGCGATGGCGCGAAGGATGTCGGGAGCCTCCGGGTCGATCATCATGGCCGCCGTGCGCTCGCCCGAGCAGTCGTCCATGCACACGACCACACCGCCGTTGGACTCGATGGTGCGACCGATCTTGTTGATCACGCCGCCCACCGGGCAGCCGGTGATCAGAATGCGCTTGGCATCCGCCGCGACCGGGCGCTCGCCCGCGTCGTAGGCCTCGCGCAGCTTGGCGACCTTTTGCTCCAGCTGCTGCGTATAGGCCTCGATATCAAAGCTGAACGTACCGGCAAACATGGTGCTCATCAGGTCGACGCCGCTCATGGCCGCCGGCTGGTTGGCCTGCAGTGCAAACATCTCGAGCTGGGCCGCACGCAAGCGGTTGCGACGACGGACGGCAGCGCGCAGGTCATCGTCGGTAATCGTGATGCCGTAGAAGCCCTCGAGCTCCTCCTTGAGCAGGCCGCACTCCTCGTACCAGCCTTCACGCTCGTAGGCACGATCGCGACCCTGCGGAAGATGCAGAATGTGCGTGCGCTTGAGCTCCCCCAGCAGCTCGTACATCTTCTTCTTGCCGTCGCAGGTGGTCTCACCGATGATCATGTCGCTGAAGTACGTAAACGGGCACTTTTGCGAGTAGGCAAAGCCGTAGGTCGACTTGATGAGCGGGCAGAGGTTTGCCGGCAGCACCTTCTCGGCCTCGCGGATCACCTCATCGGACGTACCGCACAGAGCGACACTTGCGGCCCCCGCGGCATCGATAATCTCGAGCGGCGTATAGCTGCACAGATACCCGATCAGGCGATTACCGGCCTGCTTGTAATCCTTGACGCGAATAAACGCGGCCTTGCGCTGCTCGTTGAACTCCTCAAACGTGCTGGGCAACTTGACCTCTTCGATTGCTTCAGCCATGACGGTTCCCCTCTCGAACCAAAAACGGATAACAGCGGTATCGATGCACGACGGGCGGCGATTGCCCGGCCGTGCTCAAAACCGGATTTTTAGGGAACCTACTTTGCGGTCGATTATTTAGTTGTGCGTCGTCTCTCCCGGAGCCGTGAACATACCTGCTCATATGCGGCTCCGAGCCATATACAGGGCGCGCGCCGCAATACGACACGAATATGTCATCTGCGGCATCGACGCACCCTCCTATTTCTTATCGAAGGCAATTATACCGGCGGTCGTCGTCCAGACGAACACCGCCGACACACGTACGACAGCATCGGAGCACAAGATGTCTAATGCCCGAACCTACCCTCTGATAATTATTTATCATATTGATAAGGTTTTGTCAGTCTAGATTCGGCAAACGGTCGCGCTTCTAGGCGACCGAGGCCCCGCATGTGACAAAGGGACTGTCCCTTTGTCACATTATCGACAAACCAGATGAATTCTCTTGGCATCGAAGTGCATGCGCAGGGTCTCGTCGGCCTGCGGCAGCTCGTCGGAAGCCACGCTCACCTTGTTGACCTTCCACTGCAGACGCGTGGGCGCATCGACACGTGGCACATCCAACAGCACCAGCCGCTCAAAGCGCGAATCGCTCACCCGGGCCACGTGTAAGTCGTAGCTGTTACGACCCCGCTCGGCACGGTTGTCAACATGGAAGTAACTTGCGCGAATCCCCAGGTACGCCACATCATCAGGAACCTCGCGACCCACATTAAAGGTCATGCCCCAGTCGAGAGCCTCAACTTCTTCGTCGCCGATCTTGCACGCCCGGCTTGTGTTCTTGCAGCCCGTCAAGCGCAGCGCGGCCAAGGTTTGCGGCCGGCGGACCACATCTTCGACGGAGCCGATCTCCTCCACATGCCCGTTATGCATCACGCAAATGCGCTGGCACAGGCGACACGCTTCGTCGATATCGTGGCTCACGTAGAGCACGGTGCGGTTGCACACGTCGAACAGGTCGAGCATGTTCTGCTCGAGCGCGCTCTTAAGGTAGGCATCGAGCGCGCTCATGGGCTCGTCGAACATAAAAATGCCCGGGTGTGCCGCCACCATGCGCGCAAGCGCCACGCGCTGCTGCTGACCACCCGAGAGGCGTGCGGGATAGCGGTCGGCAAAATCGGCCAGACCAAAAATGCCCAGATAGCGCTCGGCGAGCTTTTTGCGTGCAGCGACGTCACCCGCATCCTGTACGCCGGCGCACACGTTATCGGCCACCGTCATATTGGGAAACAGCTGATAGTTTTGGAACAGCAGGGCGCATTTACGCTCCTGGGGCGATAGGTTGATGCCCGCCGCCGAATCAAAAAAGGTCACGCCGTTGACGACGATCTTGCCCTCGTCGGGCGTCTCCACACCGGCAATGCAGCGTAGCGTACAGCTCTTGCCGCACCCCGAGGCGCCCAGCAGCGCCACGCGCTCCTCTCCAGCCTCAAGCTGCATATCGAGCGTAAACCCGGGATAGCGCTTTTTGATATCCAGAACGATCGACATGGCCTATCGACCTCCCTGCAGAGTGGCATCATCGCGCATGAGCTCGGCCAGCGCCTCGCGATCGATACGCAGGGCATCGCCGCCCACCGGGTCGAGCGAATCGTCCGTATCGGCGAGTTCTTTGGCCCGCTTGCGCTCCGCACGGGAAAGGCCCCGCTCGCGATACTTTTGCGAATGCGCGGTGTACATGTTGATAAACAGGATGACCAGGAAACTAAACACGATCACGACGACGACCCAAAAGAGGGCCACCGAGGTGTTGCCGCCCATCCACTCAAAGTAGATGGCGATAGGGATGGTCTGGGTAATGCCGGCGTAGTTGCCCGCAAAGAACAGGGTGCAGCCAAACTCGCCCATGGCACGCGCGAAGGCAAGCACCGCGCCGGCGGCAATCGAGGGCCAGCCAAGCGGCATCATAAGCTTGGCAAAGATACGGCGCTCGGACCATCCCAGGGTTCGCGCGGCATCGAGCATCTGCGTGTCAAGGCTCTCAAAGGCACCGAGCGCCGTACGGTAGACCAGGGGAAACGACACCACCACGGCAGATATCACCGCCGCAGGCCACGTAAAGACGATCGAGACGCCGTGCGCGATGAGCCACTGGCCCACCCCGGTCGAGCGGCCAAATAGCATGAGGAGCAGAAAGCCGCAGACCGTGGGCGGCAGCACCATAGGGATCGTAAAGACCGAATCGAGCAGGCCCTTGATGCGACTCGAGGTACCCATAGTCTTCCACGCGGCGAACAGGCCCAGCGCAAAGGAAATCAGCAGGGCAAGGCCGCTCGTTTTTATGGACACCCAAAGCGGGCGATAGTCGATGTCGCCCAAAAAGGAGGCCAGAGAGGTCAAGGGACCCTGCTCATCCCGCAACACGACAGACGATGCTTCTACCATTTGAGCGCTATCAAGCCAGCGCGCGCCGCCCTTGGCATCACCCGAGGCCGATGCAATCACCACATAGCGGTCCCCATCCGCACCGCGTTCGTCAAAGCCATAGGTATACCCGCCGGCATCAAACGTTGTTTCCGCCGTGACATACCAAGGAAGATCCACGTCCCCCAGCTGCGCACCTCCCATGCAGTTTGCGCTGTCGAGCTCACAGACGAGGGCCTTGAGGCCCGATACGCACTCGTTGTCCTGCGGATCCAATCCATACTTCTCGACCGCCTTGGGCGATATCCACACCACAACGCGATCGGCAGCAGGCGCCACTACAAGGTCCACGTCCTCGTCAACGGGAAACCGGTAGCCCTCAGGCTGGCCCTCCATGGCACGAGCGGTCCCCTTGGCCAACCGCTCAAAACCCTCGATCCCATAGGAAAGCCCATGAGCGGTCGCAGCAACCTGGGCCCCGTCCTCGGCGTCCCCAGCAAACGCAAATCCCGGCACCCAGCAAAGCGCGAAGGTCAAAGCACAGGCGACAAGCATGCGGAATCTATTAAGCACAAAAAGCTCCAAGAGAATACAAGGACGGAGTTAAACACAAAACGATGGAATTATCGCGCCAAGCCGCACTACGCGGAAAGCTCAAAGCCGTATTTGGCCCAAATCTTCTGGGCCTTCTTGTTGGACAGGCAAAAGTCGATAAACGCCTTGGCCTCGTCGGCATGTTCGGAGCCATCGGCGACAGCGCCCGGATACACGATGGGCTTATGCGAGTCCTCGGGACACACAAAGGCCTCCTCGATGCCGTCGTAGCGGTAGATGTCGGAGCTGTAGACAAAGCCAGCCACGCAGTCGCCTGTAGAGACGTAAGACGCAGCCGTGCCGACCTTGTCGGCCAGGGCCACCTTGTCGGCGATCTCGGGGGCGTACTCGCCGTCGTCGCCCTCGGTGCCGGTGTAGAGGCCCACGGAGGCCAGGGCCTGGTTGGCGTACTTGCCGGCGGGAACGGTCTTGGCGTCGCCAATGGCGATCTTGCCGTCCAGATTCGCGACGTCGGCGATGGCCTCGACCTTGGTGTCGGAGCCCTCAGCGCGAATGATCACGAGGTCGTTGACGAACATATCCTCACGGGTGTCGGCGTCGACGAGCTCGGCGGCCTCGGCGTCATCCATGGTGCCCTTGGAGGCTGTGATGAGCACGTCAACGGCGGCACCGGCGCGCATCTGCTCGACGAGGTCGCCGGAGGCCTTGAACTGCGTGTCGGCAAAGGCGGTGCCGGTCTGGTCGGTATAAAGCTCCTGAACCTCGGGCAGAGCCTTCTCGAGCGAGTTGGCGGCAAAGACCTGCAGCTCGACAGCTTTCTTGGAAGATGCCTTAGCAGAACCGGCATCGGATCCGGCCGGCTCGGACGTATTGTTGCCCGAGCAGCCGGCAAGACCAAGGCCGGCAGCGGCGACAGCAGAAAGCGAGACGAATCCGCGGCGAGAAACCATATCGAACATGTTCAACCCTTTCGGACCTTGTGCCCGGGTACCCCACCGCGAGCTTTATTCTGTAATTAGATTATACTTTCGTGCGAATAATATCAGTGATAAAGATTTCTCGCCTGATAATTTTCTTTTACCAATAACCACGAGACGGCCCGCGCTGTCGATGCATAAAAAGGCGGAGCGACTCGCAAGGTCGCTCCGCCGCAGGTAGTGCGCTTATTTGGTGTGCCCGCCGCCCGCCGTCATCTGGGCCGCATGCTCCAGCTGGTCGCTCACGGCCTCCCAGCTTTCGCGGGCCGCTTTCGTGGATCCCGGAAAGTTGATGACAAGCGTATACCCACGCTGCATGCACACGGCGCGCGAGAGCATGGTGCGGCGCGTCTTGGTCATGGAGTACGCACGGATCGCCTCGGCAATACCCGGCACATCGCGATCGCAGACGGTACGCGTCGCCTCGGGCGTCACATCGCGCATCGAAAGCCCCGTGCCGCCGCAGGTGAGCACGACATTGGCGTGGCACTCATCGGCGGCTTCCACAATGGCATCACCGATCTCGCTGACGTCGTCGCGCACGACCACATGCGAGGCGACCGTCCAGCCCTGCGCCTCGATAAGTTCCTCGAGTGCGGCTCCAGCCTCGTCCTGGGCAAGGTCCCGCGTATCCGAACACGTCACGATCGATATCTTCAGCTCCATAGCATTCCTCCTACAACACGGCGTCCTCAGGCAGGTCGACACGCACAACATCCACGACGTCGCCCGCCTTGAGCTCGCACGGACCTTCGTCAATACGCAGCAGGCAGTTGGCCCGCTGCATCGTGCCGAGCAACGCCGAATTCTGCGTCTTGGCCTCGGTCACCAACAGCTCACCGGTCTCGGGGTCGCGCAAAACCGTGGCGCGATCGAAGAAGCGGCGATGCTGTCGCTTTTTCACGCCGTGCGTGAGCATCGCCTGCTGCACGGGACGCGCCCCCTCGGCAAAACCGCGCATCTTGCGGATCGCCGGGCGGGCGAGCATCTCAAAGCCCACATACGCCGCCGCGGGATTGCCCGAAAGCCCCAGATACGGCTTGCCGCCGAGCAGCCCAAACGTGATGGCCTTGCCCGGACGCATCGAGATGCGGTCAAACAGCACCTCGCCCTCGCGCTGGACCAGCGCCGTCACGTAGTCGTAGTCGCCTGCCGAGGCGCCACCGCTCGTAATGACAAAATCGCACTCCTGCACGGCACGATGCACCAGCTCGGCAATCGCCCGCTCATCATCGGGCGCAATGCCGTAGAACACGGGCTCGGCGCCGGCATCGAGCGCCTCGGCCATCAACGCCGACGAGTTGGAGTCGCGAATCTGACCGCGCGCCGGTACCTTACTCGGCGTGACCAGTTCCGTCCCCAGCGAGATAATGCCCACGCGCGGAGCGGCATGCACCTTCACGCTCGCATACCCGGCGCTCGCCAGCAAGCCGGCGCCCGCCGGTGCCACAACCTCGCCGACACGCATCACGATATCGCCGGCATGCGCCTCCTCGGCGGCAGAGCGAACGTTCTCCCCTACCTTGGCAGGCGCCGAGAACCTCACACGCGAGCCCTCGTTGCCGTCGCCATCGAGCACGTCGACGATCTCGTATTTCACCACGGCATCGGCACCTTCGGGTACCGGCGCGCCCGTCATGATGCGGACCGTCTCACCCGCGCCGATTGCGCCCTCAAACACATGGCCCGCGGCCTCGTGTCCGATAACGTCGAGCGTCACCGGCGCCTCGCCAGATGCCTGCGCCAAGTCCGACGAGCGCACGGCATATCCGTCCATAGCGCTGTTGGCAAACGGCGAGATGTCGATATCGGCCACCGCGTCCTCGGCCAAGGGAAGACCGACGGCCTGCCACACGGGAATCTCGACAACTTCGGTGCGATTCACGTGCGACAAGACGATCGCCTGTGCGTCCTCCAACGGAATGAGTTTCTCAGCCATATGCACCTCTAGCATGCTGCGGCGCGCAACAAAAGCGCCGATTCTTTATGTTTCTCTCAGTATAATCCCTCGACGCGCGACCGCGACTTGGCCTGTACCCGCAAATACATCTGTCGGCCGCAAGCCGCGAAACAAAACCAAAACCAACCTGCCGGTTTGTCACGTATGGCACGTTCTATAATGCTCGTGTTGCAACCCAAAAGAGGAACGTATGGCTTATACCGACAAACCCGAAAGCGCAAACGAGGCGCAGGATCATTCCCAGTCGCTCGACGACGGCGGCTTTTTCTCCCTGAACGACGTCATCATGGCAGGCAGGCAACAGCTCACCCGCTCCGAGCATCTCTTGGCTGCCAACACGCGCCGCAACGCCCGCAACCTACTCGCGAGCGCCAAGTTGCTCGCGCTCGTCGTCATCGTCTCGCTCGCCATGGGCGTTGCCGCTTGGGCGTTTTTGGCCTCGCTGAATATCGCGACCGACTATCGCGAGCACCACGCGTGGGTCTACGCCTTGCTTCCTGTTGTGGGCGTTGCCACCGCATGGGTGTACAAAAACCACGGCCTTGCCGCCAAACGCGGTAACAACCTGGTCATCGACTCCGCTCTGAGCACACGTCTCATCCATATGCGCATGGCCGTCCTTACCTTCGTCTGCTCCACGCTCACGCACCTAACGGGCGGATCTGCCGGTCGCGAGGGGGCCGCGGTGCAGATTGGCGGCACCATCGCCAGCAACATCTCGAACCTCGCCCACCTCAAAAAACATGACCACCACGACCTCATGCTCGCCGGCATCTCGTCGGCCTTTGGCGCCGTATTCGGCTCGCCCCTTGCTGGAGCTTTCTTTGGCATGGAGATGTGCTTTATCGGCAAGATCGACTACACCGCGGGCATCTACTGCCTGGTCGCCTCGTTTACCGGCTACTTTACGTCGCTTGCCTTGGGAACCGAGTACGAGGCGAATGTCATCGCCAGCGTTCCCAACATGACACCACGGACGGTTGTCATCGTTGTTATCAGCGCCATTATCTTCGGCCTGACGGCACGCCTCTTTGCCTGGTCGGTTCGAACCGTCAAAAGCCTGTACGGTCGCTTTATCACCAATTACCTCGTCCGCGCACTCATAGGCGCACTCGTGGTTTTGACCGCCTATGCCCTCCTCGACGCCTGGGACTACGCCGGCCTTTCCACGTGGCTTTCCGGCGCAGGATTTGCAGGTAACACCACCCTGGCGGACGCAGCCATCAAGTTGGTCGTCACAGCGCTTACCCTGGGCGCGGGCTTCCAAGGCGGCGAGGTCACGCCCCTGTTTGGCATCGGTGCGGCACTCGGTGGCTGGATCGGTTGCCTTACCGGGCTTGAACCCAGTTTTCTGGCGGCTCTCGGCATGCTCGGCGTGTTCTGCGCCGGCCTCAACGTGCCCATCACCACCTGCATGATGGCCATCGACCTGTTCCACGGCACGGCCGCCGGGTTCTTTGTCATCGTGGCCTTTATCAGCTACCTAACCGGCGGACACCGCGGCGTGTACCCTGCCCAGCGCATCATCTCACCCAAGCGCCGTTCGCTTATTGTGGATGAGGGAGGTACGGTAGCGGATGCTATCGAGCGCCACAACGACCTGATAGAGTAGATGTAATAATCGCCGTGCAGCCACAATCGGGGGTAATTCGACCTGAGCGCGACCGCACTGTCATGTCACACGCCGGGAGTCGCCCCATGCACGCAACTGATTTTGGTCGCACGCTCATCATCGCCAACCCAGCCGCCCAGTCGGGTGCGGCACGCGAAGTTGCCGAGCGCCTGCAACGCTTTTTGGACATGACTGCACGCGCATCCCAGTTTGACCTGGTGTTGACCGAGCGTATGGGACACGCCAAGGAGCTGGCCGCACAGGCTCAGGGCTATCGCACCGTTATCGCCCTTGGCGGCGACGGCGTGATTCACGAGGTCGTCAACGGGCTTATGACGCAAGAGCAGGACGCCCGCCCCACTCTTGCCGTCCTGCCCGTGGGCTCCGGCAACGATTTTGCCCAGACGCTCGGTATCGACGATTTCTCCGGCAAGGATTTTGGCGCGCTGCTCACCTGCGAGCTGCAGCGTCAGGACATCGGGCGCATTCGCTCGTGGAGCCCTGCGAGCGGCAGCGGCGAGGCTACCGTTGAGTACTACGACCAGACGCTTTCGGTCGGCATCGATGCCGCCATCGGCCTGGGCACCACCGAGCTGCGCAAAAAGACCGGCTTGACGGGCGCGCCGCTCTACACCCTTTCGGGACTTGAGCAGTTTGGCCTGCGCTACCGCAACTACCCCATGACAGTCAGCTTTGACGGCGCGCCCGCCGAGCGCGTGAGGGCGATCATCATGGCGATTCAGCTTGGTCCTACCTATGGCTCGGGCTATCGCATCTGCCCCGATGCCGACCCCTGCGACGGCATGCTCGACGTCTGCTACGCCTGCGGCCCCGTCCCTCGCGCGGTAGCCCTGCCTATGTTCCTTTCGGCCAAGGACGGCCACCATACCAAGTTGCCACCGGTTCGCATGCGCCGCTGCCGCCATGCCGAGCTAACTTTTGAGGAGCCCGACTACCCCATCCAGGCCGACGGCGAGCCCATCGTCGCCTCGCGCATCGAAGTCGACATCCTACCCGGCGCCCTCCAAGTCTGGCACCCAACCCGCTAACCCCACCTAAGTTGCGGTGAAATAGGGACTGTTTATGCAGTTAAAGCCGCGAAACAGTCCCTATTTCACCGCAACTTATTGAGAAGATCATTCCTCCCCGCCCGGCTTGCGACGGTTAGCCTTTTTAATCGCATTGAAGTGCTTGTCGTTGAGCCTGCGCTGGCGCGATCGCTGGGGCACTTTGGTCTTGACGCGACGGCGCGGCGGACGGCCACGACGCTCAAGCTCTGCGCGCAGCTTACGCAGGCAGCTCGCGCGATTCTGAAACTGACTACGGCTCTCGCGCGCCGTCACAACAATCCCCGTGGGCCCATGCTTCATACGCACCGCCGAGTCCGTCGTGTTCACGCCCTGCCCGCCCGGACCCGTCGCACGAAACACCTGCACCTCGCAATCGCGCGCCAACTCCTCGGCCGACATCTCGGCATAGCGCGCATACTCGCGCCATTCCATCTTGTTCTCGTCCATATCAGCACCTCCCCTCATACAAAAAAATGTGACAAAGGGACAGTCCCTTTGTCACATCGCATACCAATCGCTTGTGTTGCGCGCTTAGGCGAAGGTGATCTCGCCGTTCTCGCAGTCCATATCGGCGATACGGGCTAGGCTTTCAACGCGGAAGCCGCGCTCGCGGAGCTTATCGCCACCGCCCTGGAAGCCCTTCTCCACCGCAATGCCAATGCCGGATACCTCGGCACCCGCAGCCTCGCAGATCTTGATAAGACCCTCAAGCGCGCAGCCGTTGGCCAAGAAGTCGTCGATGATCAGGACCTTGTCGCCCTCGGACAGGAAACGCTTACCAACGATGACCGGGTACTCCTTTTGCTTGGTAAAGGAGTAGATGGTCGTGGCATACTGCTCGCCGTCGAGGTTGATGGACTGCGCCTTCTTGGCAAAGACCACCGGCACACCGCCAAAATGCTGAGCCGCGATGCAGGCCATGCCAATGCCCGAAGCCTCAATCGTCAGGATCTTGTTGATCTCGACGCCCTCGAACAGACGGGCCCACTCGGCGCCCATGTGGTCGAACAGCTCAACGTCGCACTGGTGGTTGAGGAAGGCATCAACCTTAAGGACGTTACCGGCCTTTACGATGCCGTCATGGCGAATACGATCCTCAAGCTCCTGCATGGCGCAACCCCTTCTCGCGGCAAGGATGCCGCGCGATTAATAAACGTTGTTCGATAGTCTACCACGGACCGACCCCCGACCGCCCCACAAGCCGCATCGCACCACAAACCAGTCTTTTTGGGACGGCGCGAATACGTGGCAGGCAGCCTCCCAACACGCTAATGGCGGGCGCGCATCCTCACCAAACGAACCATCGAGAGGACAAAGCCCACGGCTGCCACGGCCATCAACACATAGAACACCGAACGAAAACCAAACAGGAACACATCCGGACGGCCTGCAACAAAACTGGTCACGGCCTCGCCCATCGCCACGCTCATCTGCCCATAGAGGATATGCGACGCCACCGTAATGCCCACTGCCATACCCGCATAGCGCGCAAGGCTACCCAGGCTGCCAGCAAAGCCGAGCGCTTCGCGCGGAGCCGAGCCCATATACAGGGAGTTATTGGGGCTTTGGAAAATCGACGTACCAAGCGACATAAATGCGACACAGCACACGATCAGAGGGATGGAAGCGTGCTCGTCGAGCGTGCTTACCGCAAAGAGACCGCACACGTACACACCCAGGCCGACTGCCGTGGGGCCCTCGCAGCCAACGCGGTCCGAAACCGTACCCGAAAGCGGGCCGATAAAGGCATTCACCATCGGCAGCGCTAAAAAGAGTAGTCCAGAGATGTCGGAACCAAAGCCGTGAGCGTCCTGAAAATAGAACGGCAGGATAAACTCGGATGCGCCAATACCAACGAACACGATGAGCATGCAAGCAAGGTTGATGGTGAAGGCCGAATTTGCAAAGCAGCGACGAGCAGCCTCAACCAGGGACATGGGGCGCTCGCCGGCCTCCGGCTTAACATGCGGTAGTGTATAGAGTCCCACGATAAACGAGATGACGCCAATGGGCAGGTTGATGAGGAAGATGCTCTCCCAGGGAAAGCTTGCCACCAGCATGCCGCCGAGCACGGGGCCGCACATCATGCCGAGGGCCACGAAGGTCGCGAGAATACCCATGGCACGACCGCGCTCGCGCGCCGGAAACGACTCGGTGATGATACCCATGTTGTTAGCCATGGCCGCCGCGCAGCCGACGCCCTGCACAATGCGTGCCAGAATAAGAACTTCGAGCGAACTCGAAAGGCCGCAAAGCAGCGAGCCGGCCGTAAAAACGATTACGCCCAGCTGGAATACGCCCACCTTGCCGCGCACGTCGCCCAAGCGGCCAAACGGCAGCATAGCCACGCATGTCGCAAGCAGGTACACCGAGCTCACCAGCTGGATGCGGTCGAGGCCCACGCCCAGCTCCTTTTGCATCACGGGCAACGCCACGGTCACGACGGTCGAATCCAGACACGACATAAACGTCATGATGAGCACGGTAAACAGAATCGCCCATTTGTTCTTGCCATGGGTGTCGCCCTCAAGGGCAAGGTGCTCGCGGCGCAGCTGCTCTGCGGTTTTCTCCATATCCATCCTTTCGAGTGGCACAACGCAAAAAACGGGGCCCCAATCGCCTGCGAACAGTCGCGATTGGGGTCCCGCCTACGGAATCGGAACTATATGTCACCGGAACCCCAAGAGGCTCCGTCGCTTCATACGAGAAGCTAGCCTAGCACTGCTCGAGCGCCTGCTCAAGGTCGGCAATCAGATCGGCCGTGTCCTCGAGGCCGCACGACAGGCGCACCATGTCGGCGGAGATGCCGCAGGCGATGAGCTCCTCATCGTTCATCTGACGGTGCGTAGCGTTAGCGGGATGCAGGCAGCAGGTGCGAGCATCGGCCACATGCGTGGCGATCTGGGCGAGTTTAAGGCTCTTCATAAAGGTCTCGGCCGCCGCGCGACCACCGTTAAAGCCAAAGCTCACGACGCCGCAGGTACCGTTGGGCATGTACTTCTGAGCCAGGTCATAGTACTTATCGCCCTCCAGGCCCGGATAGCTCACAAAGCGCACCTTGGGATGGCTCTGCAGGAACTTAGCAACGGCCAGGCCGTTCTCACAATGACGCGGCATACGCACATGCAGGCTCTCGAGCGAGCTATTCAGGAAAAACGCCGCCTGCGGGTTCTGCATGGGGCCGAGGTCGCGCATGAGCTGAGCGGTTGCCTTGGTAATGAAGGCACCCTCGCGACCGAACTTCTCGGCATAGGTCACGCCGTGATAGCTCTCGTCGGGCGTGGTGAGACCCGGGAACTTGTCTGCATGGGCCATCCAGTCAAACTGGCCGTGGTCGACGATCACGCCACCCAGGTAGGCCGCATGCCCATCCATGTACTTGGTGGTAGAGTGCGTGACGATGTCGGCGCCCCACTCAAAGGGACGGCACATCACGGGCGTCGGGAAGGTGTTGTCGACCATCAGCGGCACGCCGTGGTCATGCGCGGCCTTGGCAAAGCGCTCAATATCGAGCACGGCAAGGGCGGGGTTGGCAATCGTCTCGCCAAAGACGAGCTTGGTATTGGGCTCAAAGGCTGCCTCCAGCTCCTCATCGGTGCAGTCGGGGGCGACAAACGTGCAAGTCACGCCCATGCGGCCCATGGTGTGGGCGAGCAGGTTATACGTACCGCCGTAGATAGCAGAGCTCGCGACCACGTGATCACCGGCACCGGCCACGTTAAAGATCGCGAGGAAGTTCGCGGCCATGCCCGAACTCGTGAGCATCGCAGCGGTGCCGCCCTCCATCTCGCAGATCTTGGCGGCGACCAGATCGCACGTGGGATTCTGCAGACGGCTGTAGAAGTAGCCCGACTCCTCCAGGTCAAACAGCTTGCCCATGTGCTCGGACGTGTCGTATTTCCACGTGGTGGACTGGTAGATGGGCACCTGGCGCGGCTCCGCATCGCCCGGATGATAGCCGCCCTGAACGCACGTGGTACCGATAGTCTGCTCGCACATATCCAACTCCCTTACTTGGGTTTTGTTTTATTCGGTTCACAATACCGCTACCCCGCACCCCTCTCAACCCATCCCGCCGATAGGTTATGGGACAAATTAATCAGGTTTATTTGTCCCAAATCTTAAGAAAGTGTTCGATGGCGAAAAACAATGAGATATGCACTGCGGTCTCGATAAGCGAATGCGCCAGCAAGGGTACCATAGGCGGGTACACCGCAATCAAGGAGACACCGATGAAGCAGATTGATACCACTCAGCTCAACACTGCCACCTGCCAGGCTCAGGCTGCCGAATACCACGCCCGCGGCTTTAACTGCGCGCAGGCCGTCGCCTGCACGCTCGCGCCCGCCGTCGGGCTCGACCCCCAGGTCGCCTTTACCCTCACCGAGGGCTTTGGCGCCGGCATGGGCGGCATGACCGAAACTTGCGGTGCCATCTCGGGCGCCGTGGCCATCATGGGCTTTGTAATGAGCGATGGCATGGAAAACCCCAAGACCAAGGGCCAGACCTACAAACTGTCGCGCGAGATTGCCAAGCGCTTTGGCGAGAAGAACACGACGACCGTCTGCGGCACGCTCAAGGGCATCGGATCGGACAAGGGTCCGCTCCGCAGCTGTCCCGGTTGCATCGACGATGCCGTCGAAATCGCCTGTGATGTACTAAAGCAGCTCGCCGAGTAAACGGCAGCGACATAAAACGACGGTCGGTGTGCTTGGGATCCGTCCAAAAGCACGCCGACCGTCGCCGTTAGAACTCGGCAAATTCGGGAGTGCTGACCTCAATCTCCTCGCACCCCGCCATAAGCTCGCGCATCTTAGCGCAAAACGACCCCTGCTCCCCCGCCTTAAACACCAAATGAAGTGTCACGGCATCCGCGTACTCGGTATCCGAAACCTTGGCACCGGAATCCTGGGCCAAGCGAAGCACCTGCTCATACTGCGGATAGGCCACATGCACGTCAACAGGCACGACACTCGTCATCTCGACGATCTGCCCGGCCTCCTGAGCCGCGGCCACCGCCGCCTGCGTCGCCGCGGTATAGGCGCGTACCAAGCCACCGGGCCCCAACAACGTACCACCAAAATAGCGTGTCACTACGCAGCAAACATTTTTGAGCTCCGCACCGCGCAACACCTCGAGTGTCGGCATACCGCTCGTGCGGCTCGGCTCACCATCATCGCTCTGGCGCTCGCGTCCATCGACCAAAATCCACGCGGGAACATTGTGTCGAGCGTCGTAATGACGCTTGCGAACCATCTCGATAAAGGCATTCGCCTCGTCCTCGGACTCAATATGGACCAGCTGGGCAATAAACCGGCTCTTGCGGTCCACAAACTCGCCCGAAACCTCAATATTCGATTGCAGAGTAAAATAGCTGTCCAACAAAGCCCCTCAACAAAACTAAGCGCGGCAACAAACAGCCTCAATAATACGATAACCCTAGTAAAAAGAATGGCAACGCCGATGATTCCGTCAACGAAAGCGAGAACCCGTCAGCGCGAGCAAGGTGCCTTGAAAGCCGAGGGCATTGACCTTATGGTCATGCCCGAAGGTTTGAAAGGCAGATTGCCGCGCTGACGGGTTCGCAGCGTCAACAAAGTGCCGAGTGGGCCGATAAGCCGGGTTCTGTCGTGAACGGTCATTTATCTTGTCTGCACGTTACCGTGCAGCTCCACGCACGCTACCCGAACGCGGACCGGGCCGGCCCATAGCGTTCCTATTCGCGCTTGCTCCGGATGGGGCTTGCCAAGCCGCCGTGTTGCCACGACGCTGGTGGTCTCTTACACCACCGTTTCAGCTTTTCCCTTTACGCCTTGCGGCGCAGGTGGGAGTCTTCTTTTCTGCGGCGCTTTCCGTCGGATCACTCCGCCCGGCCGTTAGCCGGCATCCCGCCCTCTGGAGCCCGGACTTTCCTCACGCGTACTGCAAGCAGCACATCGCGCGACCGTCTGGCCCACTCAGCAGTGCAAAAGTGTAACACACCGTTGCCGCAGGCAATGGCACAACGCAAACGCTCGACACGATAAACCAAGAACCGCCATGCGCTACAATGGTCCTGTCGATGGGCAACGTCGTCAGTCGAGACGCGACCGCGCTCCGCACCCCTCCGTCTACTCGGTGTGTTCCCGCCTCCTCCCCGAGGCGGGATGTCGGCTTTTTTCATGCACCGACAATCCAATAGCCTGTGGACAACCCGGCAGCATTGCGCATCTCGGCGCCAAATGCAAAAAGGGACCCGTCCATTACGGACGGATCCCTTAAAACAAGTGATCGTCAAACCGAATTACTCGGCGTCAGTCTCCTCGTCCTTCTTCTCGGAAGGCAGCGGGGTAACCTCGATCTCGACGCCCAGAGTCTCAGCAGCAGACTTCATGGACAGGGAGATACGACGACGGTCGAGATCGATCTCCATGACCTTGACCTGAACCTTGTCGCCCACGTGGGTGACCTGAGAAGGCTGATCGACGTGCTTGTTGGCCATCTCGGAGATGTGCACCAGGCCCTCGATGCCCTCGCCCAGGTCGACGAAAGCGCCGAACGGGACAAGCTTGGTCACAGTGCCCTCGACGATAGCGCCGACGGGGTACTTCTTGACCAGTGCGCGCCACGGATCCTCGGTGGTCTGCTTGAGACCCAGGGAGATGCGCTCGCGGTTGAGATCGACGTCGAGAACCTCGACCTCGACCTCCTGGCCGACCTTGACAACCTCGGAAGGATGGTTGACGTGGTTCCAGGAGAGCTCGGAGATGTGGATGAGGCCGTCGATACCGCCGAGGTCGACGAAGGCGCCGAAGTCGACGATGGAGGAAACGGTGCCCTGGAGACGCATGCCAGACTTGAGCTTGGACAGGATCTCGGAACGCTCGGCCTTACGGGACTCCTCGAGCACGACGCGACGGGAGAGGACGACGTTATTGCGGTTGCGGTCCATCTCGATGACGCGAGCCTCGATGCGGGTGCCCATGTAGGAGGTGAGGTCCTTGACGCGACGGAGGTCGACGAGGGAAGCGGGCAGGAAGCCACGCAGGCCGATGTCGAGGATCAGGCCGCCCTTGACAACCTCGATAACCTCGCCCTCGACATTCTCGCCGGAGTTGAACTTCTCCTCGATGCGGTTCCAAGCACGCTCGTACTCGGCACGCTTCTTGGACAGGACCAGACGACCGTCCTTGTCCTCCTTCTGGAGAACCAGAGCCTCGATGGGATCACCGAGTGCAACGATGTCTGCAGGGTTAGCGTCCTTGCGGATGGACAGCTCGCGGACCGGGATAACGCCCTCGGACTTGAATCCGATGTCAACGAGCACCTCGTCATGCTCGATCTTAACGACAGTGCCGTTAACGAGATCGCCCTCATCAAAGTCGGTAATCGTACCGTCGATGAGGTTGTTCATCTCCTCCTCGTTGACATCGTCAAGAGAGAAAATGGACGAGTTCTGAATCTCACTCAAAGGTGGACCCCTTTCGAACTACGGGGCCCCGATTGCTAGGACCTACAGAAGGGTGCGACAAGCACACAACGTTTAGGAACACTCGGGAGCCGACAGATACTAATGTGACGCTTATGCAATCACGTTCGTATAGGTTACGGGGAAATGAGTTCGATTTCAAGCGTGAACTGCGATTTTTTACTCGTGTGGAGACTTTTTCGTAATCTTATGAACACACGTCTCCGCAACTTGACGATAACCAGCCAGGCATTCGGCTTTGGGGTAAAGTATCCGGAGCCAACGATTCTAGATCGATTTTTCGAGAAAGGTGCCCGCGTGCTCAAAGCAGTCGTTTTCGATATGGACGAAACGCTTCTTAGCATCAACCTCAACGCGTTCATCCTTCGCTATTTTAAGGATGTCTCTTCGATGCTCGCGGATATCGGGCGCCGCAGCCGCGGTGGCACGATGGCACGCCTCGGCACCATCCTGGTCGACCTCAACGCCAATCGCCGCAGCGGCACGGACAACCGCACCAATCTTGAGTTTTACCAAGAAGAGGTCGAGCGCCGATGCGGGATTTGCCTCTCGGACCCACTTATCTACGAGGCGTTTACCTACTACGACCGCGAAGTTCTTCCGTACAAGAATGACGAACTCATCAACGCCCATGCCATGCCGGGCGCACACGCCGCGCTCCAGGCCGTACAGGGCGCAGGGCTGCGCTGCGCGCTCTTTACCAACCCCAGCTTTCCGCAGGGGGCCATCGAGTGCCGCATGGGTTGGGGCGACCTGGCCGACGCCCCCTTTGAGCTCGTCACGCACATGGGAAACGCCACCCGCTGCAAGCCTGATGCCACCTACTATCTAGAGCAGCTTCAGGTGATGGGGCTCGAACCGCACGAGGTCCTTATGGTGGGCAACGATCCCAAACGCGACTTCCCTAGCCCCGCCTGCGGCATTCAGACTGCCTATGTAGGCCAGGGCAAGCCCAACCGAGTCACCTGGCGCGGAACCATGGAAGGCTTCGCCCGCGACTTTAACGCCGTAGTAGAGGCCTTCTACGAGCACCAAGTAGCCGACGAACTGTCCTAGCACACTTGGGTTTTGCCGATCATGATGTTGAGGATCTCGACGTCGGTATCTTTCATGCCCACACGGCCTACGTAGCCCATACTGGCGATTGTCTGCTCAACGGTATCTTGGATCAGGCCCTCGCCGGCGCGGAAGCCGCGGCCCTGCATGGCCATATCGTGGCCCAGAATCGCCGCATCGACGGCAGCGGAAATCTTGGCGGCACAGCTCGCCTTGGCGCCGTCGCACACGATACCGCCCACGTTGCCGAGCGTGTTCGAGACCGTCGCACCAATCTGTTCGCGCGTGCCGCCACACAGCCAGGTAATCGCGGCACCGGCACCGCACGCGGCGCAAATAGCGCCGCAAAACGCCGAGAGCGCACCAATATAGCTCTTGATATGCACGGCGATAAGGTCGGACAGCATCACGGCGCGCACCAGGCGCTCGTTGTCGCAACGCAGGTAGTCGGCATACTCCATAACGGGCAGCGCACAGGTGATGCCCTGGTTGCCCGAGCCGCACACAATGGCGACCGGCAGCGCACAGCCGTTCATACGGGCATCGGACCCGGCGGCCGCACGGGCACGGGCACGGCAGGCGACGTCGTCGGCACGAGCGCCCAGCAGCGTACGGCCTACCTCGGCGCCCCAAGCGTGCGCCAGGCCCTCGGCGCTTATTGCGCCGTTCAGCTCAATCTGACGTTCAACGGCGGCGCGAGCACCCTCGATGTCGCCGTCCTCGATAAAGTCGATGATGGATTCGATCGACATGGGCGTGTCGGCCTTATCGGCGGCACGCTCGGCCACGACGCGCTCGGCGCAGGCGGCACACTCCCCCGCCGACTTGCCACACACCGGAATACCGTCGAGCGTATGGCACGTAACATTCGTGTGGTGGTCGGTGATCTCGACGACCGCGGTATGGCCCCCGGCAGTGGCAGTTACCTTGATATAGAGGTTAGGCACACCCTCGACAAGCGACACGTCGCAGTAGTCAGCGTCGGCGAGCAGCTCGGTCACGCGAGCGCGGTCTGCATCGTCAACACTCTCGAGCACCTCGAGCGCGCTCTTGGCGTCACCGCCCACGGCACCCAGCACGGCCGCAGCCTCGATACCGTGCATACCGCCCGAGTTGGGCACGGTCACGCTCTTAACGTTCTTAATGATGTTGCCCGAGCAGGCAACGTCCATATGATCGGGTTCGCAACCGAGCGTCTGGCTCGCCAACGCCGCTGCATAGGCAACGGCAATAGGCTCGGTGCAGCCGAGCGCACAGACAAGCTCGCGGTTCAAAACATCGCAAAACGCGGCATCACGGATGGAATCGGTAGGCATAGGTATCTCCTGCTTGCATAACGGGCTGGACTCTCAAAAAAGTTGGCTCCTTTATTTGATAACAATGCATCAAAAACCGCAACCATGGTTCCGGCGGACGGCGCTCAAGCACAAACTGGCGGCATTCATTCATGAAAAGCGGGTCTTGTTGCCTGCTAAAGCGTTTGATCAAAAAACGCCCGAGCGTTTACACAAAAGTCGCGCTATCATGCAGTCGAACGCGGTAAACACCTTTAGCATTTGCGCCGCACAGACCAGAGAGGAACCATCCATGAAGATCGGTATCGGTAACGACCACGCCGCCGTCGAGCTCAAGAACATCATTTCCGAGCACCTGAAGGAGCGCGGCTGCGAGGTCGTGAACTTTGGCACCGACACCTCCGAGAGCTTTGACTACCCCATCGCCGGCTACAAGGTGGGTAAGGCCGTTGCCAACGGCGACGTCGACCTGGGCATCCTGATCTGCGGTACCGGCGTCGGGATCAGCCTGGCTGCCAACAAGGTCGAGGGCGTACGCGCCGTCGTGTGCTCCGAGCCCTTCAGCGCCAAGCTCTCCCGCATGCACAACAACACCAACGTGCTCGCCTTTGGCGCCCGCGTCGTTGGCTCCGAGCTCGCCAAGATGATCGTCGACGAGTGGCTCGACGCCGAGTTTGAGGGCGGCCGTCACGAGCGTCGCGTTAACCTCCTCAACGAGATCGACCACACGCGCGGCCTTAAGATCGTCGACGAGGCCTAAAGATTCACAAAGCCATACGACGCTAACGCCAGCCCCCGCCCGGAAGAAACATCCGGACGGGGGCTCTTTAGTAGATTTGTGGGGGTTTACCAAAAGTCTACTGGAATAAAAAGGGCGCCGCGGATGAAGTTCCGCGGCGCCCAAGCCACACGCTAACAGCTTTAAGGAGTCAAAGCTGGTTTAGCCAAAAAAGCGCTTGATCTCGATCTCGGCGTTCTCCAGGCAGTCGGAGCCGTGGATCACGTTGGCGTTGACATCGACAGCAAAGTCGCCGCGAATGGTGCCGGGGGCAGCATCAAGCGGGTTGGTGGCGCCCATAAGGGTGCGCATCTTGGAGACAGCGGAGAGGCCGGAAACGACCATCTTGACGACCGGACCGCTCGTCATAAAGTCGCAGAGACCGCCAAAGAAGGGCTTGTCGGCCAGATGGGCGTAGTGCTCCTCGACGGTAGCGCGCTCGAGCGTGGTCATCTCCATGCGCTCGATGACAAGGCCGCTGCGCTCAATACGAGCAACGATCTCGCCGATCTTGCGGTCGCGCACGGCGTCGGGCTTAATCATGATGAAGGTCTTCTCGATAGCCATAAGGTAGCCTTTCAAGTAGGTTCGCGCGTGCCCAAGTCCCATTCCGGCACCCGCCTGGACTGCATCGTAACAGAGTTTTAGCTGCAGTTAAACAAAAAGCTGTTTATTGAAACGCTGCAATTTATTAAAGCGCTCCATATGTGTCGCTTCTGTTTCGAAGCCCGATTAGAGTACCATCCGACCGCTCATCAACCACATCGAACAGAGCGGGCGGTCGGTTGCCACCCGCGAACGTACCCCCTTCACAACCTGCCCAAAGGTCCTACAGAAGTTCTCGACAAGCCCCTCCCCCATAGCAGCAAAATAGGGGCGCCCGCATCAGCAGACGCCCGTAAAGCAAAAACGATTTATCAATAAATGGACAATACGTCTTCAGCCAAACCTCTACTTTGCCCCGTGACCCATCTCGACAACCTTGGTCAGCGATCCAAACACGCCCTCGTCGGCCACGAGCTGCGCCTCGGCACGCTGCAGCTGCACGGCAACGGCGGCAGGAGCGGTGCCGCCCTCGGTCGTGCGCGCGGCAACGATCGACGGGATGTCGAGTGCCTCGGTAATATCGCGCTCAAAGAGCGGGCTTGCCTCCTGGAACACCTCAAACGGCAGGTCCTCAAGATTGCAGCCGCGCTTCTCACACATCAGGACCAGATGGCCCACCACGGCATGCGCCTCACGGAACGGCAGGCCACGCTTGGCCAGGTAATCAGCAACATCGGTGGCGGCAAGATGACCCACACCGCACTCGCGCGCCATGGCATCCTCGTTGACGGTCCAAGTCGAAATCATACCGGCCATAACCGACAGGCACTGCATGAGCGTGTGGGCGGTATCGAGCGCGCCCTCCTTGTCCTCCTGCAAGTCCTTGTTATAAGCAAGCGGCAGGCCCTTCATGGTCACGAGCAGCTGCACCAGGTTGCCGTACACGCGACCGCTCTTGCCGCGGATAAGCTCAGCAAAGTCGGGGTTCTTCTTCTGCGGCATGATAGACGAGCCGGTGGAATACGAGTCAGAAAGCGTGATAAAGCCGAATTCGGAGCTCGACCACAGCACGATCTCCTCGGAAAGACGCGACAGGTGCATGGCCATGACGGAGCCGGCGCAATGCAGATCGAGCAGGAAATCACGGTCGGAAACCGCATCGAGCGAGTTGGGAATCACACCCGCAAAGCCAAGCTCGGCAGCCGTCATCTGGCGATCGAGCGGATAGCTCGTACCGGCAAGCGCGGCGGCACCCAGCGGGCAGTTGTCAGCGGCATCAAAGGCGGCCTTCAGGCGTGTAAAGTCGCGCGCGAACATCCAGGAATACGCCAGCAGATGATGCGACAGCAGCACGGGCTGAGCATGCTGCATGTGCGTGTAGCCCGGCAGAATCACCTTGTCGTACTTCTTGGCCGCATCCACCAGCACATGGCGCAGCTCAAGATTGGCCTCCATGAGTTCCTTGGCCAGCGCCTTGACGCCCAGACGCGTATCGGTCGCCACCTGGTCGTTGCGCGAACGCCCGGTATGCAAGCGCTTACCGGCCTCGCCGATGCGGCGCGTCAGCTCGCTCTCGATGGACATATGAATGTCCTCATCGTTGATATCGAAGGTGAAGTTGCCGGCATCGATATCCTGTTCGATTCCGGTCAGGCCCTCGGCAATCGCCTGCTCGTCCTCGGCACTGATGATGCCCTGGGCCGCCAGCATCTTGGCATGCGCCTTAGAACCGGCGATATCCTGCTTATAGAGATGTTTGTCGACAGGCAGCGACGCGCCAAACTCCTGCGTGACCTCGGCCACTCCCGCCTCAAAACGACCGCCCCAAAGAGCCATGGAACCGTCCCCTTTCTCCAAATACCAAAACAAGCGCCCAAAGCAATGAGCCATGTCGCTAAAGCGATTTTTCAACCGCTAGTTTTACACATTCCCCACCGTGCACGGGAACATGCAGCTAATTTGCAAAGAAGTGACGCACCTGGCACTTGGCGCCCTTCGACTCCCGCCAACCGCATTGAACATAATGGATACTCCTCGGATATATAAAGGTGTAAAGCCCTCAAATTGATAGAGAGAGCCCCGCCGGACAACCCCGGCGGGGCTCGGACTCAGCCGCAGGCGCGGCATCATATATGCGGGCGGAACGTAGGGGCCACCGATGTTAAGAAGTGCCAGCAAGCATAACGAAAGGCAGGGACCCCGTGCGCCCGTTACGTATCACGCGGATGGGCCGCGCGGATACCAAGGAAGAGAAGCCTTAGGCCTGGGCTGCAGCAGAGCTGGGACCCTGGACCTTAGCCCACGTCTTGAGCGACAGCGTATCAATCTCGATAAAGCCGGCGCTGGCCTTCTCGTCAAACGTGGTGTCACGGTCGTAGGTGGCGAGACCGTAGTCATAGAGGCTGAAGGGGCTCTTGCGGCCGACGACATGGCAGTTGCCCTTGAAGAACTTCAGGCGAACGGTACCGGTCACGAACTTCTGGGTGTCGGCCATAAAGGCGTCGAGCGCGTTTTTGAGCGGGCTGTACCACTGGCCGTTGTATACGGCGGTGGCCCAATCCTGCTCGAGTTTGATCTTGGTCTTGAGCAGGTCGCCCTCAACGCAAATATCCTCGAGCGCCTTGTGGGCGGTGATGAGCGTCAGGGCGCCGGGAACCTCGTAGCACTCGCGGCTCTTGAGGCCCACCAGACGATCCTCGACCAGATCGAGACGGCCAAAGCCGTTGTCACCCGAAATCTTGTTGAGGGCGATGACGATCTCGGAGAGCTTCATCTTCTTGCCGTCGACGGCGACGGGCTTGCCGGCCTCAAACTCAATCTCGGTATACGTCGGGGTGTCGGGCGCGTCCTCGGGGTTCTTGGTCATAACCCAGGCGTCATCGAGCGGCTCGTTCCAGGGATCCTCCAGGTGACCGCACTCAATGGCACGACCCCACAGGTTGTCGTCGATGGAGTAGGGGTTGTCGTTGGCACCCTCGGGAACCGGCACGTTGTGGGCATGTGCGTAGGCGACCTCGTCGGGACGGCACTTCAGGTCCCACTCGCGAACCGGGGCAATAACCTTAAGCTCGGGGTCGAGGGCCTTGACGGCAGCCTCAAAACGAACCTGGTCGTTACCCTTACCGGTGCAGCCGTGGGCGACGTAGGTCGCGCCAAACTCATGGGCGACCTCGACAAGCTTCTTGGCGAGCAGCGGGCGAGACAGGGCGGAGAGCAGCGGGTACTTGTTCTCGTACATGGAGTTGGCGGCGATGGCTTTGGTCAGGAACTCATCGGAGAACTCATCGCGCAGGTCGAGCACCTGGCAATCAAGAACGCCCAGGTCGAGCGCCTTCTGCTTCTTGGCGTCCAGGCCGGTCTCCTCCTGGCCCACGTTGCCGCAGACACAAACGACATCGAGATTCTTCTCGTCCTGGAGCCACTTGACACATACGGATGTATCAAGACCACCGGAATATGCGAGAACGACTTTTTCCTTGCTCATGGCTGTTTCCTTTCGCCCTTGGTAGCTAATTAGAACATCGGTCAGTTGCAAGTCATTTCAAGGTCATATACCGTGCAATATCAGGTTAAATAGCAAAAATCAGCACATACATGCCCTAGAAACATGCAGCAATGTCGTGCTAAAACCCAACGACCTCAAAATGACTCTGTTGAGGCAATTCGCCCCATGCGGACAGAGACGATTGTTATCGTCGTCGGGAAATTGCGCGCTGGCGTCGGATGGCATTGTCTGCAGTAGTGATGATCTTTACGAACTGCATCTGCCTCTCCTTTCACCTATCGCCGGGCGCAATTCTAATATCGTAAACGGTACCTTTTCCTCGGTAAGCGGCTCTTTTGCCGTCTCCGTTTTCGATGGTCGCTATATTACGCTAAAGTGCCTGCTGTACAAGCGGCAAATTCAAATTACTGAAAAGTTTTTTCATTAGTTTGTGAAGCGTGGTGCAAATACGCTCCGTTCCTGCGACAATACGCTCAGTTACTGGTTGATGGTTATAACGTCTGAAACAATTTCGAAACGAAAGGCGCGCTTTTATGCAAACTTACGAATCGGACACCCATATCGGAAACATTAAGATTCTCGCCGTCGACATGGACAAGACGCTGCTGACCGACGAGCGCGTGTTGCCGCAGGGTCTTGACGAGCGCCTGGACAAGCTCGCCGACGCAGGCATCGTATTCTGCCCCGCCAGCGGACGGCCTGCCCCCAAGCTCGAGGAAATGTTCGAGGGCATTAAGAACCGCCTCGCCTTTTGTCCCGACAACGGAGCGTGCGTGATCTATCGCGGCAGCTATATCTATAAGAGCAACATCGATGTGGCGCTGTATCAGCAGGTGCTTGCTCGTGCCTCGGAGGACCCGCGCGCCGTTCCCGTCCTGTGCTGCTACGACGAGTTCTATGTGCTCGCCCGCGACCATCAGTACCACGACGAGATCAGCGTCTACTACAACACGATCAACTACGTCGATACCTTTGAGGGCCTTGACGTCGAGTCCAACAAGATCTCGATCTTCTTCCCCGCCTACGATGCCGAGCCCGCATTTCGCGAGGACTATAACCCCGCGTTCTCGGACCAGCTCTACGTTACCAATGCGGGCCGCGAGTGGATCGACTTTATGAACCTGGGCGTCGACAAGGGCTCGGGCGTGGCGCATCTGTGCGAGCAGCTCGGCATCGATATTGCAGACGCCGCAGCCGTGGGCGATACCTACAACGACATCCCCATGCTTGAGCGCGTCGGTCACAGCTTTATCGTGGACAACGCCGAGGAGCATATGAACGCACATGCTAAATGGCGCATTCCGAGCAACAACGACGGGGGCGTACTGACGCTCATCGACGCTATCCTGGCGGCACGTTAACGTTGCTCGTCGGACCTGGCCGGGCGAGTCGGGTAAGTTTTTCGTTCGGTCAGGTCCTGGGCTCGCTCGGAAAGCACATTTGGTGCTTTCCGGCTCGTGCGGAATCTACGAAAAACTTACCCGACTCGCCCGGCCAGGTCCTTGGGCTACTTGCTTGCCGCCTGGATGGCGTCTTGGCGCCTAGATACTTGGCTGAATTTAATTGAACGAAGGACGCTCCTTGTTGATGAGGGGCGTCCTTCTGTTTTCGGTTACTTTGGAACTGTGGTTGCTTTCCTATTTCGCGTCGGCCCAGGTTATGCCGGTGCTGGCTTCGGCGATGAGGGGTACACGTAGGTCTACGACGTGCTCCATGACGTCGCGGACCATGGCGGTAAGGCGCTCGACTTCGTTGACGGGGCACTCAAAGTCCAGTTCGTCGTGTACCTGCAGGATCATGTGGGCGGCAAAACCCTCTTCTTCCAGGCGGCGGCTTACGCGGGCCATGGCGATCTTGATGATGTCGGCCGCGGTGCCCTGCATGGGGTGGTTCATGGCCGTGCGCTCGCCAAAGCCGCGGAGTTGCGGGTTTTTGGCCTTGAGCTCCGGAATATGACGCCGGCGGCCGTACATGGTCTCGGCGTAGCCCGTCTGCTTGGCACGTGCCACCACGCTGTCGAGGAACGTACGCACGCCCGGGTAGGCCTCGTAGTAGCGATCGATCATATCGCGCGCCTCGGCCATCGAGATGTGCAGCGACTGCGACAGACCATAGGCCTGCTGACCGTACACGATGCCAAAGTTCACGGCCTTGGCGCGGCTACGCAGGTCGGGTGTCACCTCGGACACCGGCACGCCAAATACGCGCGCGGCCGTCTCGGCATGGAAGTCCTCGCCCTCGTTGAAGGCGCGCACCAGGTGCTCGTCACCCGAAAGATGCGCGAGCAGGCGCAGCTCGATCTGCGAGTAGTCCACCGCCAAAAAGACGCTGCCCTCGCCCGCCGAGAACGCCGTCTTGACGGTACGCCCCAGCTCCGAGCGCGTCGGAATGTTTTGCAGATTGGGGTCGCTCGAAGACAAACGCCCCGTCGCGGTGATGGTCTGGTTGTACGTGGTGTGCACACGCCCGTCACCACGGCGCAGCGGGCCCAGCGTGTCCAGATAGGTCGACTTAATCTTGGACTTCTCACGCCAGTCCAAAATCAGGCGCACGATCTCGTGGTCGCGGGCAAGGTCGCTCAGCACCTTGGCGTTGGTCGAATAGTAGCCGCGCTTGGTCTTTTTGAGGCCCTTGGTCGGAAGTCCCATAACATCAAACAGCACGTGCGAGAGTTGCATGGGGCTGCCGATGTTAAAGGTCTCGTCGCCGGCCAGGTCGCGAATGCTGCGCTCGACATCGGCAATCTGGGTCGCCAGGCCCTCGGACAGACTGTGCAGGCGGTCGGGGTCCACGAGCATGCCCGCGCGCTCCATCTTGGCAAGCACCGGCACGAGCGGCATCTCGATCCCATCGAACACGTTGGCGGCGTTCTCGCGGGCCATGCGGTCACGCAGCGGTGCAACCAGCGCCAGCGTCAAGGCCGCCGTGCGAGCGGCGGGCGCAGGAGCGTCCTCGCCAGCACCCTCTGCGCCGCGCGCCGCAGGCAGCGCCATCTGCAGATACGTATCGGCCAGATACACCTCGTCAAACTCGGAGCGGTCGGAATCCAACAGGTAGGCGGCAACAACGGTATCGAAGATGCGCGTGGAATCGACTGCCAGCGGATCCATGAGCTCGAGCTCAGAAGAATCGATGGGCGAAAGCTCATGCAGAAGCGCCTTCATATCCGGGCTCGCCACACGGCCTTCCATAAACAGACGCGCGAGCACGCCGGCAATCACGCCGTGGGCGAAGTTGAAGCCCTCAACCTCAGCCGCCGCACCACTGTCGCCCTCCTCGAGCGCAAACAGGCCCTTGGACGTCGCCAACCACAGCGTGCGCGTCAGCCCAAAGAGCGCGCCCTCTTCCTTGTCATCGTCCACCACGGCGGCGACCCACTCGCCGGCATCAATCACGCGGGAGACCTCAGCCGCAACGGCACCAAGCGCGCCAGCATCGCCGGCGGCTGCGCGCAAAACGGCGGGAATCTCAAACGTGCTGGCAGCTGCCCCGCCCTCGCCGCCGATCAGCGCCAAGAAACGGTTCTGCATGGCGGTGATACCAAGCGTGCCCAGCGCCGCGGAAACCTCATCGGCGGAAAACGCCGGGAAGGACGTCGCCTCAAAATCGAGCTCAACGGGTGCATCGGTGCGGATGGTCGCCACCTTACGGCTCAGCAGCGCGTCGTCGATGTGTGCGCGCAGGTTTTCTCCCATCTTGCCCTTGACCTCGTCAGCATGCGCGATGACCTCGTCAAGGCTGCCGTACTGCGCGATGAGCGCACTCGCCTTTTTGGGGCCGATGCCCGGTACGCCGGGAATGTTGTCCGACGTATCGCCCTTCAGACCGTAAAAATCGGGCACGAGCGCCGGCGTGATGCCGTGATACAGGTCGTCCACGCTCTCGGGCGTCATGATCGCCACGTCGGACAGGCCCTTGCGAGTCGAGACCACGTTAACGTGCTCGGTCACGAGCTGATACATGTCGCGGTCGCCGGTCACCAGCAGCATGTCGCAGCCGGCCTCCTCGCCCAGGCGCGCCATGGTTCCCAGGATATCGTCGCCTTCCCAGCCCTCGGACTGCAAAATGGGCACGTTGAGCGCGGCGAGCAGCTCCTTGATCATGGGGAACTGCGCGTGCAGGTCGGGGTCCATGGGCGGGCGCTGCGCCTTGTACTGCGGCAGCATCTCCATACGCACGCGCGGCTTGCCCTTGTCAAACGCCACGACAACGCCGTCGGGATTAAAGGCATCGATCATCTTGAGGAACATGTTCAGAAAACCAAAGATCGCGTTGGTGGGGCGACCGTCCGGCGCGTTCATGGTCGGCGGCACGGCGTGGAAGGCGCGATGCATGAGCGAGTTGCCGTCGATGACGGCAAAGGTACGGCGCTTTTCAGACATATTGAATACCTCGCTTTGGGCTGGGCACGGTTTGCTCACACCAGTTTACACGCTCCCCGCCCCGCGGCCACCGCACATCAGGCTTCCCTGCCGCCGCGGGCCCGCGCGTGATACGATGGCTCACGGTACATCAACCAGCACGATCGATCCGAAAGGAGCCTGCGTCATGGAGCGTCCCAGCGCATGGAAAAAGTACACGCCACAGCAGATCGAGGAGCTCGAGGAGCTTTGCCGCGGCTATAAGCGGTTTTTGAGTGAGAACAAGACCGAGCGCCTGTGCGTCAAGGCCGGTATCAAGATGGCCGAGGAGGCGGGCTACGTCAATCTGGAGACCGTGATCGCCGAGGGCCGCGCGCTCAAGGCCGGCGACAAGGTGTACGCCGCCAACCACGGCAAGGACCTCATGCTCGTCAACCTGGGCACCGCCCCGCTCGAGCAGGGCTTTAACATCCTGGGCGCCCACGTGGACTCGCCGCGCCTGGACCTCAAGCAGAACCCCGCCTTCGAGGCCGGCGACATGGCTTATCTCGACACGCACTACTATGGCGGCGTCAAGAGCTACCACTGGGTCGCTTCCCCGCTCGCACTCGTGGGCGTCATCTGCAAAAAGGACGGCACCACCGTCGACATCAACATCGGTGACAAGGCCGACGACCCGGTCTTTACCATCTCCGACCTGCTGATCCACCTCTCGAGCGAGCAGATGGCCAAGCCCGCCAAGGACGCCGTCGACGCCGAGATCCTCGACGTGATCGTGGGCGGCCGCCCCGTCAAGTTTGACGAGGACGACAAGGACGCTCCCAAGGAGCCCGTCAAGCAGATGTTCCTGGATATCCTCAAGGAGCAGTACGACGTCGAGGAGGAGGACTTCCTCTCCGCCGAGATCGAGGTCGTGCCCGCCGGCCCCGCCCGCGACATGGGTCTCGACCGCTCCATGATCTTGGGCTATGGCCACGACGACCGCGTCTGCGCTTACCCCTCCATGCTCGCCCAGATCAACGTGGCAGACGTCGAGCGTACGAGTATCACGCTCATCGTCGACAAGGAGGAGATCGGCTCCGTGGGCGCCACCGGCATGACGAGCCGTTTCTTCGAGAACACCGTCGCCGAGATCATGACGCTCGCCGGCGAGAGCAGCCCGCTGGCCCTGCGCCGCGCACTCGCCCGCAGCCGCATGCTCTCCTCTGACGTGTCCGCCGGCTTTGACCCGGGCTACGCCGGCAAGTTCGAGACCAAGAACGCCGCCTTTATGGGTCGCGGCCTGTGCTTTAACAAATACACGGGCAGCCGTGGCAAGGGCGGCTCCAACGACGCCGACGCCGAGTACGTCGCTCTCATCCGCGACATCATGGACGAGGCAGGCGTGGACTTCCAGACCTGCGAGCTCGGCCGCGTCAACGCGGGCGGCGGCGGCACCATCGCCTACATCATGGCCGAGTATGGCATGAACGTCATCGACTCCGGCGTTGCCGTCCTGTCCATGCACGCCCTGTGGGAGGTCGCCAACAAGGCCGATATCTACGAGGCCTATCGCGGCTACAAGGCCTTCATCGAGCGCGCCTAACCGACCCTTCATCCGTTGCGGTGAAATACGGACTAAACTGGCCCATAAATGGCCAAAACAGACCGTATTCCACCGCAACTTCCTTTTTGGCAGAGGAGAGTCCATGCTGCAGGTCATCATTTCGCCCGCCAAGCAGATGCGTGCGGCCCAAGATGCTTTTGAAGTCCTGGGCATTCCACCTTTTGCGCACGAGACGGCTCACCTCCACCGCGCACTGCTAGATATCGAGCGGAATGAAGGCAGCGGTGGCCTGCAGGCGCTCTGGAACGTGAGTGACAAACTGCTGGGGCCTTGCCTCAACACCCTGCATGAGTTCCGGCCCATCCTGAATAACAGCGATCTCGACAATCCCGCACTCGCCCGCCACCTCTCCCCTGCCGTCATGTCCTATCACGGCATTCAATACCAGAGCATGGCACCCGAGGTGATGGATTCCGCGCAGCTCGCATGGCTGCAAGACCATCTGTGGATCCTCTCGGGCCTTTACGGATGCGTACGCCCCTTTCATGCCGTTGAACCGTATCGGCTGGAGATGGGCGCGAAGCTTGCCGTCGACGATGCCCGAGACCTCTACGCGTTTTGGGGCGACAAGCTCGCACGGGCCATCGCTCCGGCGGGCTCCAACATCACGATCGTCAACCTCGCCAGCATAGAGTATGCCAAAGCCGTTCTGCCCTGCCTCGCGTGCGACGCCACGGCCGTCACATGCCTCTTTGGCGAAGGCATTCGCAACGGCAAGCCCATCCAGCGCTCGACCGCCAGCAAAAAGGCGCGCGGCTCCATGGTGCGCTGGATGGCAGAAAACAAGCTCGAGGATGTAAGCGGGCTCACCGCGTTCGATGTTGGCTATCGCCACTTTCCCGAGCTTTCAAATAAAAACACTTTGGTCTTCCTGAACGAACAGGCCTTGTAGGACCACCGCCGCTTTTGAATGTGCTGCCTAGGCACGGCGTCTATTCCGCTAAGCCATCGGCCTTTGCAATCCCGTTTGTCGAGCCGTCCTGATAGACAATCTTGACGTGCTCTACCTCGGACACCGCAACACCCGATGGGGGTTCCAAGCGCCATTCCGTCAGCGCGATATCCATCGTCGTGGGCACATCCCCTTGATCTTTGAGCTCGACCGACAGCGTCTTAAGCGACGCATCGAAGGTCACGCGCTCGATCTCTTCACCAGGAATGGAACCGCCGCTCAGCTGCAGCTGGACAAATCCATCGCGCGGATACCAATAGTCGCCCGGCGCGGCAACGGTATTGCCACCCGCGACCTTCACCGTCATTATCGGTAGGCTATCATCAGCCTCGAACTCCCATGCAGCGCCGCCGCGACCACCAAACGTCCAGATACAAACGGCAATCACCAGCACAGCAAGCACCGCAAAACCAATCGCGACAAGGCCATGGTGCGCACGGCTTTCCTCGGCCGATACATCCCATTGCGTCTCTCGATATAGATGCTTGTCTTCCATGTTCGCCTCCCCACAGGCACGCTCGTTAGGCCAATCGTACCCATTCGAGCTATACTTGAGCCCATTACATAAACGGGGAGCTTGCAGGACAAGACGGCAGGCTGAGACTGGGCGCGCCCGCCCTGACCCGCAAACCTGATATGGGTAATGCCAACGAAGGGAGCCGTGCCAATGAGCACACAGACCGAGCCCAAGCTCGTCACGCAAATCGACTTCGCCCGCGCCGGGCAGATCACGCCGCAGATGAAGGAAGTCGCCGAGCGCGAGCATCGCGACCCCGAGTACATCCGCGAGCGCGTGGCCGACGGCCGCATCGCCATTCCCGCCAACATCGTGCACATCAAAAAAGGCATGCGCGCCTTTGGTGTCGGCGAGGGCCTGTCTACTAAGGTCAACGTCAACCTGGGCATCTCGGGCGATAAAGCCGATGCCGCCGAGGAATGGAAGAAGGTCAAGATCGCCGAGGACTTTGGCGCCGACGCCATCATGGACCTTTCCAACTCGGGCAAGACGCGCCAGTTCCGCCAGCAGCTCATCGACGAGACGCCGCTCATGGTGGGCACCGTCCCCATGTACGACGCCATCGGCTACATGGAAAAGCCGCTGGTCAAGCTTACCAAGGATGACCTGTTCGAGGTCGTGCGCGCGCACGCCGAGGACGGCGTGGACTTTATGACCATCCACTGCGGCATCAACAAGTCGGTCACCAAGACCTTTAAGGAGACCGGCCGCCTCATGAACATCGTGAGCCGCGGCGGCTCGCTGCTGTTTGGCTGGATGGAGGTCACCGGCAACGAAAACCCCTTCTACGAGTACTTTGACGAGCTGCTCGAGATCTGCCACGAGTACGACGTGACGATTTCGCTCGGCGACTCCTGCCGCCCGGGCTGCCTCTACGACTCCAACGACGCCACAGAGACTGCCGAGATGATCGAGCTGGGCAAGCTGTGCAAGCGCGCTTGGGCTGCCGGCGTCCAGGTCATGGTCGAGGGCCCGGGTCACATGGCGCTCGACGAGATCGCCGCCAACATGAAGCTACAGAAGCGCCTGTGCCACAACGCCCCGTTCTATGTGCTGGGGCCGCTGGTGACCGATATCGGCGTGGGCTACGACCACATCACCGCTGCCATCGGCGGCGCTATCTCCGCCAGCTCCGGTGCCGACTTCCTGTGCTACGTGACGCCGGCCGAACACTTGTGCCTGCCCAACGCCCAGGACGTGCTCGATGGCCTCATGGCTACCAAGATCGCCGCACACGCCGCCGATATCGCCAAGAAGGTGCCGCACGCCCGCGACATGGACGACAAGATGGGCCAGGCACGCCGCAAGCTCGACTGGGACGCCATGTGGAAGTGCGCGCTCGACCCAGTTACGGGCAAGAAGCGCTACGAGGAGTCTCCCGCCGCCACCGAGGGCACTTGCACCATGTGTGGCAAGATGTGCGCCGTCCGTACCGTTAACAAGGTGTTCGAAGGCACAACGATCGACCTCGGCATGGAGGATTAACGCGTCACCGGAGCCGCAATCGGTAACATGGTGTTCGTCAATTGTTGACATGTGAACATTTGCTTACATTTGCGTAAAGATTGCATCGCCCGCCCGGGTTCGGAATACAGCCGGCCCGGGCATCTTTATAATGCAGACTTAAAGACCCATTTGAATCCGACCGGACAAGGGAGTGAGCATGGATCGCAGTAAGGTACCCGCCGTTCTATCCATCGCGGGATCCGATTCCAGCGGCGGTGCCGGCATTCAGGCCGACATCAAGACCATCACGGCGCACCGCCTGTATGCCGAGACGGCCATAACCGCCATTACAGCGCAAAACACACTGGGCGTCACCGCCGTGCAGGATATCTCGCCAGATATCGTAGCCGCGCAAATTGACGCTGTCTTTGACGATATCCGCCCAAGCGCCGTCAAGATCGGCATGGTTTCTTCTGTCGAGATTATCGAAGTCATCGCCGACCGCTTGAGCGCCTGGAACGCAACGAACGTGGTCGTCGACCCCGTCATGGTCGCCACCTCGGGCGCGCGCTTGATTGCCGAGGATGCCTCCGAGGCACTCACCCGCCGCCTGTTCCCACTAGCAACCGTCATCACGCCCAATATTCCCGAGGCCATGGCCCTGCTTGACTACGAGGTCGACTCCGAGCGCACACAGCAAAATGCTGCCATGCTCCTCACCCGCCGCTTTGGTTGCGCATCCCTCGTTAAGGGTGGGCATCTTGTCAACGAGGCTAACGATGTATTGGCCGAGCCCGCGCCACTCGATGACGAGGGCAACCATCTGGGCGATCCGCTCACTACGTGGTTTCGCCACAAGCGCATTGAGACCAGCAACACGCACGGCACCGGCTGTACGCTCTCATCCGCCATCGCTTGCGCGCTGGCCCAGGGCATGGAACTTGCCGACGCCATCAACGCCGGCAAGGCCTACCTGACCGGCGCTCTCGCCGCTGGCTTTGACATGGGCAAAGGTTCCGGCCCCGTCAACCACATGTGGCAGTATTAAGATTCACAGCCCAGAGCCACCGCAAAGGGGGCAGGCACCTTTGCGGTGGCTCCCACAAACATCTCGATCTGTAACAGTTAGAGCCCATTTTTCGGCCCACCTGTTACAGATCGAGACATTCAAATTCCGCTGAGAAGATAATCTCAATCTGTAACAGTAACTCGGCAAAATCGACCCTAGATGTTACAGATCGAGACAAACGACCGATATCGACCTAAATAATCTCAATCTGTAACATCTAGCCCGTTTTCGACCTTACAACTGTTACAGATCAAGACAAACAAACGATCCAAAACCACCGCAAAGGGGGCAGGCACCTTTGCGGTGGCTTGGGCTCGCGCTACTCACCGAGCATCTCTTGGAGCTTGGCTGCCACGGCATGTCCCAAGCTCTCGTGGCTTTCGGGCATCATATGCAGATAGTCGATATCGCCCGGCTCGGCATAATCGGCGGCATTCAAAAAGTCGCAGCCAAACTGCTCAGCCACATGCGCGTAGTACTCACCAAAATGTTCCGAGGCTTCTACGGAATGCTCGTCAAAGTCGGTCATATATACATCGGCGATCTGCGGCTTAATCTTGATAGGTGCCATCAGCAGAATCCGTGGGCAGGGCGCGGCATCGGTCCAGGCAAACGCACGGACGGCGCGAATCAACGCCATGGCACCACGGGCGATATCGGAAGCTGTCACGCCAAAGACCGTCTTACAGTCGTTGGTGCCCAGCATGATCACAATGGCGTCCAGCGGCTTATGGGCCTCGAGCAGCATCGGAAGTGCGCGGATGCCGTTAAGATTGGTGTCCAGATGGCACATGTCGTCGCGTACCGTCGTGCGGCCGTTGAGGCCTTCTTCAATTACATGCCAGCCCTCGCCTAAGTCACGTTGGGCCACGCCGCACCAGCGCACATCCTGCGCATAGCGCACCGCGGTGCCGTCGCGCATGCCCGCCGGATCGTAACCATAGGTGTTGCTGTCGCCAAAGCATAGAACGTTTTTCATCGTAAGCCCCTCGCTCAGTAAAAAGCCGACGGAAGCAGCCTCTCCCGTCGGCTCGACCTATCTGTCAGCACGTACCGATTACAGGTACTTGCGCCAATCGTCCTCGTCCTCATCATCCTCGGTAGCAGCCTGGGCCTGCTCGGCGGCGCGAGCTGCCGCAGCGCGAGCGGCAACCTGGGCATAGGACTCCTCGTTGCGCTCGGGGAAGTTTGCCAGCACGTGCTCGAACTTGGCAAAATCCTCATCCCAGCGCGTAGAAGGCACGGCAAAGAAGACTTGCTTGACCTTGAAGTCGCCCGATGCGAGCTCCTTGCGGAAAATCTCGGCCACGGCCTCGGCATCAAAACCGTTGTTGTCGCAGCCCCAAGCGCCCAGTACGAGCTTCTCGCGACCCAGCTCGTCGCAGATGGCGAGCACAAAGCGGATACGGTCGCGCAGCGCGTCCAGCAGCGCATCGTCGCTCACGCGGTACTCCTGGCGTGCGCGCTTGGCATTGGGCGCGGCGGCCACGATCACATCGGCATACGCATGCACGTGGTTGCGGTCAAAACGCACCGCAGGCACTACCAGCGCACGGTTGCGGTAGAGCTCGCAGTTGATATTGCGGCGACGGTTCTCGCCATACCACTTGCGCTGCTTGTCGAGCACGTTGTACAGATACGAATCGGCGCAGAGCGTAGCCTCCTGGCCCAGATAGCCCTGGATGTAGCCGCCACCCGGGTTGGTGAACGAGGCAAAGGCGAGCACTGCCATGTCGCAGAACTGCGCATAGCCACGGCCGTTGTCCAGAATGGCCTGCGTGGCGGAGGCATCAAGCACGGTGACCTCGGGCAGGGTCGGAGCGGGCTCCTCGGCAGGCGCGGACTCGGTCTCTGCGGGTTTCTCGGCAGGCGCAGACTCGTCCGTGACCTCGGTCTCGACGGACGCAACCTCAGCGGCCTCGACCTCGACGGACTCAGACTCCTCGGCAACCGGCTCCTCGGCAGCCGCAGCCGCTTGGGCCTTGGCCTTCATCGCCGCGACAAAGCCGGCAGGCATACCGTCAAACTCGCGAACACCGGCAAGCGAACGCTCGATATCCTTGGCGCACGCTTCGGACACAGTTGCCACGTGACGCTCGGCGGCCTTAGCACGGGCCTCGCGCTTGGGATTGGGCTGACCCGCTCGGTTGGACCTGCGGTTACGGTTCCTGTTGTCGACGTCTGCCATACGTGGCCACCTTTCCTGTCGCTGCCGCTATCGGCTTTTCCCATCCATGATACCCCGCCGCGTACAAAAAAGACGGCCCCGAAGGACCGCCTTTCGCATCGATTTGCACGCACGGCAAGCACCGCCGCAATTCGCCACTAATCGCGACGGCCAAGGATGTTCAGGATGCGCAGGAACACGTTGATAATGTCCACGAACAGATTGGACGCCATGAGCACGGCGTTGGGCAGCGTAGGCGGCACCGTCGTGGCAACATAGGTGTCGTAGCCAATAAAGCCGGCGAACACCACGATCACGATCAGATCGGTGATGGTCTGCGAGACGCCCATGAACATCAGCACGATCTCAACCAGAATAGTGGCGAGCAGAATGCCAAAACCGATGCCATATACGCGCTGGAAAAACTTGGGGAACGTCACGCCCAAAGCGCCAAAGACAAAGGTGATAGCGGCCGTGGCGATAAAGGCAGTGTTGATGGTGGGCAGGTCGTAGTTGGCAAGGCCAAACGACGCGGTCAGGCCAAAGGTACTCGCAAAGATTACGTAGCCCACAAGGGACAAGCCCACGGACTGCTTGCTGGCGGCGGCCGACATCATGACCATGCCGACGATGGTCAAAATAAACGAGCCAAAGACCAGCGGCAAGGCGGCGCCGCTCATCATCATGCGCGCAAACGACATGGTGCTCGTAAAGTAGGCGCCAGCGCCCATGGCGCAAAAGCCCAAGAAGATCAGGGCAGACATGGCGAGATTGTACGCGCGCGGCGACATCTCCTTGGCGCGGCTTGCGCCGGTCTCGACGGGGCCGTTCTGATAGCCCTGGATATCGTTCATAGGTTCGTCCTTTCAAAAAGCGCCACAAATAACGGCGCAGTAGCTGACAAGATTCCTGTCATTGTACCCGAATGCCGTACGTCCTTACCCACGGCGCTCGCCCTCGAGCGTACGGTCGAATGCCCACACCCACCAACGCATCAGATGGGCCTGCGAGCCATCTGGTCGTTCGCGCGTCTGGTCCTCCAGATACAACTCGGTCGCATGACCGCCAAAACGGACCCTATAGGTTGCCGTACGAATGCCGTGAACCGTCAGGCCAAACCCAGTGGTCGAGACAATCTCGTCAATCGTAAAGCAACGACCGTCGACCCAGCAGACGGTGACCGGCACAACCTGTCCGCCCGCGAGGATGCGAGCCACGACGTCCACATACTGCTTGTGCACGCGTCGAGTTTTGCCATCTGTCTGTCGATATTCCATGCCCCCTATTATCGAACGCATGTTTGCATGTTGTAAAGCGAACAGACTGTGGTTTTTGGAGTGTCGTAGCAATCGCGCGTGTCCGCATGGCGTGATAGCAAAAAGAACACCCACGGTCAACAGGGCTAATATTCAATTTTAGTGCCAAAAAATTACTTCTCCCATCAGAACTCGGCAAAGAAACCCGCAGGAGGTGATACGATTTATCATGTTTTTGTAACGTGTCTGCAAACTTCGAGAAAGCCCATATATGGACGTAACGTTCTCAACCTTCCTCGGCCAAATTGTGTCGAACCCAGTCCTTGCCGTCACCGTGATCCTCGCGTTGGGCGCCATCTTCGTCAACGGATGGACCGACGCGCCCAACGCCATCGCGACCTGCGTCACTACGCGTTGCATGCCCGCCCGCGCCGCCATTCTCATGAGCGCCGCATTCAACTTCCTCGGCGTGCTCATCATGACGCACTTTAACGCGAGCGTCGCCAATACCATCTCGCATATCGTTGACTTTGGCGGAAACAGCACCATGGCGCTCGCCTGCCTGTGCGCGGCGCTCTTCTCCATCGTCGTCTACGGCGCCACGGCATCGCGTTTTGGCATCCCCACCTCGCAAAGCCACAGCCTTATCGCCGGCCTGACCGGTGCCGCTATCGCCCTCGGCGGCGCGAGCAGCGTCAACGTCCACGAGTGGATGAAGGTCATCTACGGCCTGGCGCTCTCCATCGGCCTGGGCTTTGTCATGGGCTGGGTCCTGTGCAAGCTCGTCTCGATTCTTTTCGCCGCCGCCAACAGGCGACGTGCCAACGTCTTCTTTAAATACGCTCAGATCGCGAGTGCCGCGGCCATGAGCTTCATGCACGGCGCGCAGGATGGACAGAAGTTCATCGGCGTGCTCTTTTTAGGCGTGGCCTTTGCCAGCGGCCAGACGAGCGTCGGCGATGCCGGCATCCCCATCTGGATTATGCTGCTATGCTCGGCCACCATGGGCATCGGCACCAGCGTGGGCGGCGAGCGCATCATCAAGTCCGTTGGCCAGAGCATGGTCAAGCTCGAAAAGTACCAGGGCTTCTCCGCCGACCTGGCGGGCGCCGCGAACCTGCTGCTTGCCACCCTTACCGGCATCCCCGTGTCCTCCACGCACATCAAGACCTGCGCCATCATGGGCGTCGGTGCCGTCAAACGCCTCTCGGCCATCAACTTCGGCGTCGTCAAGGACATGATGTTCACCTGGTTCTTCACCTTCCCCGCCTGCGGACTCATCAGCTTTGTCATGGCCAAGCTGTTCATGATGTTCATCTAGTCAAACCGAACGTCCATCCGGACCGTAACACCTCGCCCACCCGTCTTCGCCTCGAAAGGACCCACTCATGGCAAAGAAACCCGATTCGTTCTACTTTGACAACTACGTCGCCTGCGCCGACCTCGCCGTCCAGGCCGCCGAGCTGCTTACCAAGATTTTCGAGAACTTCGATCCCGCAAAGATTCACGATATGCTCGACAAGATGCATGCGATCGAGCATGCGGCCGACAAGAAGCACCATGAGCTTGAGGACGCCCTGCTCACCGCCTTTATCACCCCGCTTGAGCGCGAGGATCTGGACCTGATGAGCTGCTCGCTCGACACCGTGCTCGACCGCATCGAGGGCGTCGTGCAGCGCGTCTACTTCACCAACATCCAGAGCATCCATCCCGATGCCATCGTGATCGCCCACAAGGTGACCGACGCCTGCTGCGCCATGAAGGACCTTATGGTCGAGCTTCCCAACTACCGCAAGTCCAAGACTCTGCGCGAACTCGTCATCCAGATCAACACCATCGAGTCCGAGGCTGACGAGCTCTATATCAACGCCATGCGTAACCTGCACGTTAACGGCAAGGACCCGCTCGAGGTCATCGCCTGGCGTGACGTGTACGCCTTCCTGGAGTACTGCGCCGACTGCTGCGAGAATGTGGCCGATGTCGTGGATTCGATTGTCATGAAGAACAGTTAATTGGGGGTACATGTCCCACCGGTCGCGGGCCCGGCCACTAATAACCTTTTTCACTCCGGCTGCAAGCAGAGTCGTTCAAAAGGTTATTAGTGGCCGGGCCCGCTCCCTTATGCACCACCATTGGGAACTTTGGCTGATAGATTTAGCGCGATGGGGGTTTGGCTGAAGGGACCTTTGGTATCCGTTCGGACACTTTGGCCCTTGATGAGCGTTTGGCTGATTGCTGCTTTGGGTACTCTTTGGGTTACTTTTGGTTTGTTTGATTTTTAATTTTAGGAGGGCTTGTATGTCTTATTTGGATCTGGCTCGTGGTCGGTATTCTTGTCGTTCTTTTGAGGACCGTTCTGTTGAGCAGGCTGTGGTGGATGCCATTGTTGAGGCTGGGCGTATTGCTCCTTCTGCTTGTAATAATCATCCAGCCCGTGTGATGGTGCTGGATACGCCTGAGCTGTTGGAGAAGGCTGCTGCTTGTCAGCCTCGGTTTGCTCGTGATGGGTCTATCTTTGGAGCTCCGCTTGTCTTCCTTATTTGCAGCGTTACCGATGATGCTTGGGTGCGCCCGTATGACCAGATGAATTCCAGTGAAATCGATACGTCCATCGTGTGCGACCAGATGATGATGGAGGCCACCGAGCAGGGCCTGGGAACGTGCTGGGTATGCCATTTTAAGCCTGAGATGGCACAGGAGCAGTTCAATCTGCCCAAGGGCGTCTATCCCTATCACATGCTCGTCTGTGGCTATCCCGCCGACCACATCGCCGATCCCGAGCATCGCGAGGCCCGCACTATTCCCCTCTCCAACTTCCTCCTCAAGTAGTTTTTAGACATACCTTAAAATCTACCTTTTACCACGCGCCCTTCGCCGAGTTCTGTCCTATCGCATGCAGAGCTCGGCGTTTTGTTTCCCAACCCGTATACAGCCACAAAAAAGGAGCCCGCAGGTGCGAGCTCCTCTTACGGACACTAGATTGTAGTTCTGGTGTTAGTCCAGGTCGTCGGCGGCAAAGTTGTCGATCGGGGCGAAGGGATCGGCCACGGGGACAACCGGATCGGCGACGGGCAGCGGCTCGGCGGCGGGAACGGTCACCGCGGGAGAAGCGGCAGAACCGACCGGCGTGGAGGCCATGAGGTCGGCCGGGAAGGAGTTCTGGGCGTCGTCCATAAAGTGCTGGATGAGCTTGAGATACTCGGCCTTGAACTCCTCGCGGGAAGCCTTCAGACGGTCGATTTCCTCGAGCTCGGCCTGCTTCTCGGTCAGAGCCTGGCGGATAACCTCGCGGGCCTTGGCGTCAGCCTCGTTGCGGATGCGATCAGCGTTCTCGTTGGCGTCGTTGACAATTGCCTCGGCGGTCTGCTGGGCAGCGATCAGGGCAGCGGAGATCTGACGCTCCTGAGCGGAGAAGTCGGGTGCGGGAGCGGCCACAGGAGCAGCGGGAACGGCCTGAGCGGCGGTATCCTGGGCCTGGGCAAGCTGAGCCTGCGCGTCGGCAAGCTGCTGCTCGGTGGCGGTCAGGCGACCCTTAAGATCAACGATCTTGGCAAGCATAGCGTCAACCTCGGAGGACAGCGTCTCCAAGAAGACGTCGACCTCGGCAGGATCGTAGCCACGCTTGGCCTCAGAGAAAGTCTGAGCCTGGATGTCTGCAGGGGTAATAGCCATAACAAGTCTCCTTTTTCATCGCCTCGGCGCTACACGCCCGACGTAAGTTACTAAGTCAGTTCTATACGAGTATACCTATAAGAAGCTGCAGAATCAGCCTCTGCACCAACTGCAACGCAATAATCGCAACGACCGGCGAAAAATCAACGCCGCCCATCGGCGGGATAAACCGACGAAAGAGGTTGAGCCACGGGCCGCAGACGCTATCGAGCACTGCAGCGATATCCTGCAGCAGGCCGCCCTGCTTCATGGGAATCCACGTCATAAAGCAATAGACCACGATGAGCGTGGAGTAGAAGTTGAACAGCGTGTTGACCAGCTGGACAATGGTGTAGATGTTGATGAGAATCTCCTCGTCTTGGGTTTACTTAAGGTAGCCGTCGGCACGAAGCTTCTTGAGGTCCGAATCCTTAACCTCGCAGCCGGCGGGCAGCACCATGAATACGCGGTCGCCTACCTCCTTGACCGTGGCGCCCAGACCGCAGGCAAAGCCGTAAGAGAAGTCCAAGACGCGCTTGGCAACTTCGGTGCGTACGCCCACAAAAATCAGTGCGACAGGCTGCTTGGTGCGAACGCGGCGCACCACGGTCTCCACGTCGTCATAGCTCTCGGGGCGCAGGACATAGGCCGGCAGCTGCGGTGTGGCGTTGATGATATTGCTCGCATAGGCCGAGGCATCGCTCGGTGCAGGCGCGGGCGCAGCGGCGGCACGGGCGCGGGTGTTCTCGGCGTAGCTAGACGGCGTGTCATAGGCACCAGGACGATAACCGCTCGCAACACTGTCCTGCGAGCGCGAAGGCGGGTTATACGTTGTGGCATGGCGAGAGTCATCGCCGACCAGCTGACCGGAGCGCGTATACACGGCAACCGACTCAGCTTCACCGCGGCGCGTCTGACCAAGCAGGCCGTTGCTCGGCTCGTCTTGGGTGTAGAAGCCCTCGCCCGAAGCACCGCTGTAGCCGTTGCCCTGATAACTATCGTCATAGCCGTCATCGTAGCCGTAGTCGTCGTCCTGGCCATAACCCTGGTCGTAACCCTGCTGGCCGCCCAGGTGCATCTTATTTTTAATCTCGTCAAGGAAGCCCATGGTTGTGTCCTCTCGCGGTTTAGTGCAGGCGCCCCGATAATCAGTGCGCACTTCAGAGCCTTATTTTACTGCAAACTCCGGGCTAAATACTACCCTGCCCAGGCGAACGAGCGTAGAGCCCTCCTCAAGGGCAGGCTCAAAGTCCTCGCTCATGCCGCAGGAAAGCTCAGGCAGGTTCAAATCGGGATGCGCCGCCTCCAGCTCATCCCTCAGCTCACGAAGCCCCGCAAAGGTGCGGCGTGCCACATCCTTATTCCCCCGGGGCGCCATAGTCATAAGCCCCTGCACGCAAATTCCCTCAAGTTCCGCAAGCTCACCCGCGGCGGCGCGAATCTCATCGGGCGAAAAGCCTCCCTTCGACTCCTCACCACTCACATTGACCTCAATGAGCACACGCTGGGGGCCGGCGAGCTCGCCTGCCTCAATCTTGCGGACAGCACGGCTCGAGATCGCCTGCGCCAGATGCAGCGAACCCACCGAGTGAATCAGCTCGGCTGAGCCCAGCACCGCATTGATCTTATTGGTCTGCAGGTTGCCGATCATATCGAAGCGCACCTCGGGCAGCTCCGGATGCTCCGCCAGACCCGTGAGCTTGCGAACCAGCTCCTGCGGGCGGTTCTCGGCAAAATGGCGATACCCCGCCTGGATGGCGGCAACGGTCTCATCGACACCAACGGTCTTGGACACGGCAATGAGGCTCGCGGCGTCGTGGGGACGGCCTGCGCGATCGAGCGCCGCATAAAAACGTTCCAGAATCTGCTCGCGGCGAGCGCGCATCAAGTCCAAATAGTTATCCATTGCCAATCGCCTCCGCTGACGGCCAAACAAGTAGTCCCATGCTAACGCAAGAGCGCGGCCCCGCATGTGCAAGGCCGCGCTCACTTAGGTATTTACAATCTTTCGACGAACGGGATTACTTACTCCTCGTCGTCCTCGTCATCGTCCTCGTCCTCAAGATGATCGAGCAGGTAGCGAAGTCCCTCGCTGACCTCGTTAACGGGCACCTTGGCAACGTAGCGCGCATCGACGGCGGGCCTCATGATGACGCCCTCGCCCGAAGGCACGCGCATGCTCTCGAGCTCGTCCTCGTCCGTGCGGGCGATATCGCCGGCATTCATGCGCTGACCAGTCAGCAGGAAGGTCAGGCGGCAGGCGGCATCGATGGAAATCGAGGCGATGCGATCGAGGTAGCGCGAAACCATGATGGCGCGGCGCAGGTCGTCATAGTTGCTGTCGTCGTCCATAAAGTCGCCCGTATCCATACGGTTAAAGGTGCGGAAGAACTTCTCGTAGGCGGCGTGCACTGGCTCGTCCTCGACGGCCAAGTTGCAGATGATGGACATGTCGTTGGTGACGAGCGCAGAAAGCGAAGAGCCCAGCACCTGGTAGACGGCCTCAGCCTCGGCCTCGACCGTGCCGACAAGCTCCTTGGGCAGCGAGATGTCGGCCTTGATCATATGACGCGTGGCACGGCAGATCTGACGGACCTTATCGGTCATGCGTTGCAGGTTAAAGTCGACGTAGATGATCGTCTGAAGCAGGCGGAAGTCGGAGGCGACCGGTGACTGCGTGGCAATCAGGTTGTAGCAGACGGCCTCCAGGTTGGCGCAGCGTGCGTCAATCGAAAGCGTGCGCTTCTTGGTCTTGGTGGCGAGCTTGCGGTCGTCGGTCACATAGGCCTTAACGGCATCGTGGAGGGCCAGATCGACGGCCTCGTAGATGCTCAGCATCTCGTGACGGGCCTCGATGAGCTGACGGGAAAACAGTTTGCGCATGGTTCACTCCAATCAGTTGGGTGCGGTCATGCCGCCCGCACAGTGAATACGCACCGGACCAGGTCCGATCGGATTGGGACTAGTCGCACCGATCAGCCAAAGCGGCCGGTGATATAGTCTTCCGTCCGCGAATCTACCGGGCTTGTGAAGATCGCGTCGGTTTGACCATACTCGATGAGCGTGGCGGGCTCGCCGGCAACTTCCTGCAAGAAGAATGCGGTGTAGTCGCTGATACGAGCTGCCTGCTGCATTGAATGCGTGACGATGATGATCGTCATCTCGGGCGCCAGCTCGGCCATCAGATCCTCAACCTTAGAGACGGACGTGGGGTCGATGGCGGAGCATGGCTCATCCATCAGAAGGACATCGGGCTGCACCGCAAGCACGCGCGCGATGCACAGACGCTGCTGCTGACCGCCCGAGAGCGCCAAACCATCCTTGTTGAGCTGATTGGATACCTCTTTCCAGAGGTTGGCGCGTTTGAGCGATTCTTCCACGATGTCATCGAGGTCGCTTTTGCTAGTCACGCCCTGCAGACGAGGGCCAAAGGCGACATTCTCGTAGATGGATTTGGGAAACGGGTTGGGCTGCTGAAAGATCATGCCCACACGACGACGGAGGTCGACCGGGTCGACACCCTCGGCATAGATATCATTGCCGTCGAGCGTCATGGTGCCCTCGACGCGCGTACCCTCGATCAGGTCATTCATGCGGTTGATGCAGCGCAAAAACGTCGACTTGCCGCAGCCCGAAGGGCCAATGAAGGAGGTGATGGCGTTTTTGGCGATGTTGAGGTCGAGCCCCGTCAGCGCATGAAAGTCACCGTACCAAAAGTTGAAATCCTTGGCCGTAATGGCCGCTTGCTCCAGCGTGGGAGCGGACTGATAAACGGACATGGGACTCCTTAACTAGCGACGCTTGCGCGACAGGAAGCGCGCAAACAGGTTGAAGGCCAGAATGATCAACATCAGCAAGAGCGCGGTGCCGTAGGCTGCGTTCATGTTGATGCCGTCGTTGGCAAGCAGGTACAGGTGAACGGTCATGGGGCGGCCGGAATCGAGCGGCGAGATAGGTAGATTGATGGCCTGGCCCATGGTGTAGAGCACCACGGCGGTCTCGCCAATGGCACGGCCGATGGCAAGGACAATGCCCGTGGCAATACGGCCAAAGGCAGAAGGAAGCACGATCTTGGAGACAACCTGCCACTTGGTGGCGCCCAGGCCGTACGCGCCCCAACGGATATAGCGCGGAACGGCGCGAATGGCCTCTTCGGTGGTGCGCATGACGATGGGAAGCATCAAGAGCGCAAGCGCCAGGGCGGCCGAGACCATCGAAAGGCCCAGACCCATAGCCTCGACAAACAAGGCGTAGCCAAACAGGCCCATAACGATGGAGGGCACCGAGGCCAAAGCGTCAGCAGCGTAGCGAATGAGCTCGACGATCTTGCCCTGCTTGGCGTACTCGGCCAGATAGACGGCTGCCAGCACAGCGATCGGCGTGCAGATAAGCATGGCGAGCGCCGTCACATAGACGGTCGAGACGATCGTGGGCCAAATACCGCCCTCGGCGTTGACGCCCTGGGGCCAACCGAAGATAAAGTCGAGCGAGATGTGTGGCAGGCCGTTGATGACCACGTAGGCGATGATAGCGACCAGCACCAGCGTGGTGATGTATGCCGCGGCACGGAACACGCCAAGCATGATCTTGTTGGACAGGTCCTTGTTGATGCGGCCCTTCTTGCCGTGGGAAAGGGCACGCTTGATGCGCTCGCGCGACGAGGTCGTATCGACCGTCGTGTCAACGGAATCGGACATAGCCTACCCCCTCTTCTTCTTGGAAACCAGGCGGACGATGCCCACCAGCGTGGCGGAAATGATAAACAGGACCACGCCCATGCCGAACAGCGCCGAGCGATGCAGACCCGAGGAATAGCTCATGTCGAGCGCAATCTGGCTCGTGAGCGTCGAGATGGGGCTCGCAATGCTGTCGGGAATAACCGGGGCGTTACCCACGACCATGAGCACGGCCATGGTCTCGCCGATGGCACGGCCCATACCCAGCACGATGGCATCCACGATACCCAGCTTGGCGGCAGGTAACACGACCTTATAGATAGTCTGCCACTTGGTGGCGCCCATGGCATACGATGCCTCGCGAATGCCCATGGGAATGGAATTGAGAGCATCGATGGTAAGCGTCGTGATGGTGGGCACGATCATAATGGCGAGCACGAACCACGCCGTCAGCGCGCCAAAACCAAGACCGCCGGTCAGTTGTGCGATAAACGGGCGGATGATGATCATGCCAAAGAAGCCATAGATGATAGAAGGGATGCCGGCCAACAGGTCAACGGCAGGGCTGATGAGCTTGCGCACGCGCTTGCTGGCGATCTCGACCAGATACACGGCCGTGCCCACGCCTAGGGGCACACCCATGGCGAGCGCGCCGACGGTCACCAGACCCGAGCCGGCAAGCAGCGACACGATGCCGTAGTGACCCTCAGAGGGCGCCCACGTAAAGCTAAAGAAGTCCGCCAGACCGATGTCGGTAAAGACGGGCAGCGCCGAGTACGTGGTAAAGACAAAAATCAGGATGACGGTAACAACCGCCAAGAACGCGCAGGCAAAGAAGATCCACTGCAGCGCCTTCTCCTTGATATAGGTGCTGCGCGATACGAGCGCCAGCTCGCGCTTCTTGGGCGCCTGACCATTCTGCTCAGTCTGGGAGTTTTCCTGTGCTTCCATGCTACTCACTCCCCTTCTCGTCGTTGGTGACGGGGATAAAGCCCGCCTCGCGAATCTGCTTGTCCATCTTTTCGGACGTCACATAGTCGATGTAATCCTGCGCCTGCTGCGAAGGCGCACCCTTCACAAAGAAGTAAAGGTCGCGTGAGATGGGATAGCCGCCGCTCGCGACCGTCTTCTCGGACGCCTCAACATGATTGACCGAGACGGCCTTGACCGAGGTCTTGGCGTTGAGGCTATCGACGAAGCCCAGCGAAATGTAGCCAATGGCACCGTGCGAACGAGATACCACGTCGCGCACCTGGCCCGTGCCCGAAAGAACGGCCGAGCGGCGATCGAACGGGGTGCCGTCCATCACGATGGTGCGGAATGCTTCACGCGTGCCGGATGCCTCGTCTCGGTTGATGACCTGAATCTTCAGGTCCTCGCCACCGACCTCTTTCCAATTAGTAATCTTGCCGGCATAGATATCGCGGAGCTGCTCGGTCGAGAGGTTATCGACCGGGTTATCGTCGTTCACGATGACCGCGATACCGTCGTGGGCAATGACGATGGGAGTCAGGCCCAGATCCTGTTCGTCGGCATTGAGTCCACGGGAGGAGCTGGCGATATCGGCCGTGCCAGCGCTGACGGCTTCGATGCCAGCGGAAGAGCCCAAACCGGAAACGAGCACGTCGATGCCAGTCTCCTCCTTAAAGCCCTCTGCCGCAATCTCGGCGATAGGAAGGCAGGTCGTGGAGCCGGCCACGGTAATGGAAGAGGTAGAAGATCCCGAAGAACAGGCGCACAGCGTAAGCGTAAGCACAGCGGCGCTCAGGACCGATACGATCTTTCTCATAGCATCACGCCAATCGCGGCATGGCGCCCACAGGTGCCGTCCTCGTTACGGTAGGAATAAAAGCGGTCGTTCTGACGCACAGTCGAAAGCTGGGTATCCACGATATTATCCGCGTCCACACCGATATCTACCAACGCCTCACGAATGGCGGCAGATAGATCGAGCATGCGAGAAGCGCCCGCATCGATGCACGAAAACTCGGCGGCAAAGCGGTCCATGAGTTCCTGGGATACCTCATATTCGTCAGCCAAGATATGGGGGCCGATATAGGCGGAAACGTCGCTCGCATCGCAGCCGGCAGCATCGCAAAGCGCCTGGCACGCCTTGGCAGAAATACGTGCAATCGTGCCCTTCCAACCGGAGTGCACCACGGCAAACCCGCCGGGGGCCACCAGCACCACGGGAACGCAGTCGGCAAAGCAGAGCAGCACGGGCACGTCATGGGCCGTACAGACGATGGCATCGCAGCCCTCGGCAATCTGCTCGCGAACAGCCTCAAGATCGTCGGCGCCGTTCGAAGTCACCGTAACGATATGGTCACCATGTACCTGATTGGGCACGAGCAGATTATGCTCGCACTCAGTGGCACCCATAGCTTCGAGCGCTCGACGACGATTTTCTTGAACAGCAAAGGGGTCATCGCCTACATGCGAGCCCAGGTTGAGCGAGGAGTACGCATCTTCAGAAACGCCACCGGTGCGCTCGGTAAAGGCAAAACGGACATCGGATGTCGCGCCCTCCACCAACGTAACTCCATCATGGTCGACACGCGAAACGTTGTCCGCACGTGCTGCCATACTAAAGCCTCCTAATAACACAAGTACCGCGGCGTCGCCGCGCAGTCCGCGTTTATACGGCTGTCATACTTCCTTAAAAGGATACCCGCAGCGGTAGGGACCAAACGTAAAGGGAACGTAAGGAGATTGGAGGCTTTCGTTTACAAACGAGAAACAAAACGGGGTGCATCCAAATGGACACACCCCGTGCAGGTCGTTGAGAAAAACGAACTAGAAGCTACCGCGCTTCAGGAAGTCGGGAAGCTCGAACTGGTCGTTGCCAAAGTTGGGCAGCTCGGTACCACCGACGTTGCGGGTCGGAGCGGCCTGAGCCGGGCTGGCAGCCGGAGCGGTGCGCTGCGGCTCAGCGGAGGCAGCGGCCTTGCTCTGAGACTGCTGAGCAGCAAAGAGCTCATCCTGACGGTTGACATTGGAGTCGGAGAAGCCCGTAGCGATGACGGTGATACGCACCTGATCGCCCAGGGACTCGTCGACAACGGTACCGAAGATGATGTTGGCCTCGGGGTCGACGGCGTTGGCGACAACGTCGGCGGCGTCGCTGATCTCCTGGATGCCCAGGTCCTTGGAACCGGCGATGGAGAGCAGCACGCGCGTGGCACCATCGATGGAGCTCTCGAGCAGCGGGCTGGAGATGGCCTGCTGGGCAGCGTCGACGGCACGAGTATCCCCAGAAGAGGTACCGATACCCATCATGGCGGTACCGGCCTGCTTCATGATGGTCTTAACATCGGCGAAGTCCAGGTTGATGATACCGGGGACGGTGATGAGGTCGGTGATGCCCTGGGTGCCCTGGGAAAGGACGCCATCGGCAATCGCGAAGGCCTCGAGCATGGTGGTCTTCTTCTCGGCGATGTCGAGCAGCTTATCGTTAGGAATGACGATCATGGTGTCGACGCAATCGGAGAGGGTCTTGATGCCCTCCTCGGCGCTCTTCTTACGCTTGCGGCCCTCGAAGGTGAAGGGCTTGGTCACGACGGCGACGGTCAGTGCGCCGACCTCGTTCATCGCGATATCGGCAACGATGGGAGCAGCGCCGGTACCGGTGCCGCCGCCCTCGCCGCAGGTGATAAACACCATGTCGGCGCCAGCGAGCGCCTCGGCGATGTCGTCGCGGGACTCATCGGCAGCCTTGCGGCCAACCTCGGGGTTGGCGCCGGCGCCCAGGCCGCGGGTAAGGTCGGTGCCGATGTGCACCTTGATATCGGCATCAGAGATCGCGAGTGCCTGAGCATCGGTGTTGATGGCAACAAACTCGACGCCGCGGATGCCCTCTTCGATCATTCGATTGACCGCGTTGGTACCGCCGCCGCCGACGCCGACCACCTTAATGACGGCAAGGTAGTTGTTGATCTCTGTCTCGTGCATGTCGGTCCTCCGAACAAAGGTTATAGCCATAGCATGGGTCGACCCCTGCGCACATTAACCTTCAGGTTGAAAGTAAATGCAAAGGTAAACCGTATTATGTTTGCACATTATGAACGTATCAGTCAAATAATTGACCGTGAAAACCAAACAAACCAGATAAACGGCGTGGTATGGCCCCTCAACAAAGCATCAACCAGCGCTACGAGGTCGGAGCATTCCTAAATGTGTAGTTGCCTGGAGAGCGCACATTGATATACGTTACGCCCTCTACCTGCGAAAGCAACTTGGTGACTACGCGTTCCTTCTTGGCGATATCGTCCGAATCGCCCAGCGACACCTCAATGCCGTTATTGAGGTTTGCCGAGATGGCTTCGACCGAAGGCGTGGAAATATCCTTGACTTGTCCCAAGAACTCGCTCGAAAAACCACGCACATAATCCAGGCCGGCCTTAACGGCTTTGGAGTTAACCGCCTGGCCGGAAACTGGAGCGACATCCGCCGAGACATCAGTCAACAACACCGCGCCATAATGCTTGGCGAGCGCCAGCGCGGCATCGATTCCGGTCAAGGTATTTGAGCCCTGCCCTGTCGTGATGACGTTGCCCTGGTCGTCCACTTCGACCGACGTCGACAGCGGGGCGATCCAGGTGTCATCGTCTCCGATAGCCCAGGCAAGGTCGTCGGAGCTGATATACGCAATGGCGATAACTTTACGCTCCGTCGGCGTGATGATAAGCGTATGGGGAAACTGGCGCTGGACATCCACGCCCGAAACCCACGGGTTCTGCTTGAGATCCTCGGTAATCTGGTCGGGATCGACGTTAAAAAGCGACGTTCCCTCGGGCAAGTCGATCAGCTGGATAGCATCGTGCTTCGTCACATGCTCGCTGCCTTGAATCTGAATATCAGTGGCAGTAAACAATCCAGAGTTGATCACCACGATGGCAACGACGACGAGCACGGCCAAGACGGCCAGAACGCCGCCCACGATTTTGCCTTTGCCTGTAACGACAGAAGCGGCGTCTGATGTTTTATTTGCCATCGCTCCAAGTGAAGATAACGGGTTGAAACCTTTTTTACTCGAAGGCTTCTTGGCGGTAGCCGGCACCGATGTCAGCGAGCGCGGTTTCGATGCGCCCAGCGTGCGACCTGGACGCGCCGCTTTAGTTCCCGTCGAGGGCTTGGGAGCTGCCATGGGACGGGCAGGCTTGGCGCCCATAACAGGCTTTGACGTCACCGAGGGACGCGAGGACTTTTTTGCGGCTGGACGATTACCGAGCTGCGAGCCGACGACCGGACGACTGGTCTGTCGAGCATGCCCGACAGACTTAGAGTGCGCGACGGTATTGCGTTGAGGTTTGGCAGGCGCGCCGGAACGCCCTCCGGCGCGGCGGAAGGTGGGTTTCGATGCTCTAGAAGCCGAGGAATTTAACTTCCGGTCTGAGCTCGATGCCATACGCCTCCCTCACCTTTCCGTGCACATGTCTGATAACCGCGGCAACGTCATCGGCCGAGGCAGTTCCGTTATTAACGATAAAATTAGCGTGAACGGGCGAAACTTCCGCGCCGCCAATCGAAAAACCCTTTAATCCACAATCCTCGATAAGCTTGCCCACACTCGCATCGGGCGGGTTGCGAAAGACAGACCCGCAGGATGCGCGACCCATGGGCTGCGTACGCTTGCGCCTCGTCAGGTACCGCTCCATGCGCTCGCGAATGTCGGCCTTGGGCGCCGGTTTAAGCTTGAACACGCACTCGAGGATGATCTCATTGCGGGGAAGGCTACATTCGCGGTAGTCCCAAGTGATCTCGGACCCCGCATAATGCTTGATACCGGATGCCGGGTCAAACGTTACGACATCCTCAACCAGCGAGCCAATCCACTCGGTCCGTGTGCCGGCATTCATGGATATCGCACCGCCGACCGAACCAGGAATGCCAACGGCAAACTCAAGGCCCGAGAGGCTACGCGACAGGGCATCGTTGACCAGGCGCGCAAACATCACGCCCGCACCGACCGTCAGCGTACAACCGTCATCGGCAACAACCGTGCGCTGAAACTCACGTCCCAGCGAAATAACGGCGCCGCGATAGCCGGCATCGGCAACCAACAGGTTGGACCCCTTGCCGATAATCACCCACGGCACCTGCTCGCGGTCAAGCACCGCCACGGCGCGACGCAGGGCATGGTAGCTATGGCACGTCACAAAGAGGTCGGCCTTGCCGCCGATTCGATAGCTTGTATGGCGCGCAAGACGTTCGTCCTCGACCACGTCCGTGTCGATCATGCCCGAAAGCGCCATGACGGCGTTAAACAGACCCATAGGGGTTAAGCGTCTTTCTTGGCAGTCAGATACTCGATGAACTCGGGGCCGACGGTCGTAACGTCGCCGGCACCCATGGTGAGCAGCAGGTCGCCCTCGCCCACGAGCTTCTCAAGCTCCTGGTTGAGCTCAAGACGGCTGGAGCAGTACACGACCTCTTTGCCGGGGTGCTTGGCGCGAACGGTATCTGCGAGCATCTTGGAGGTAACGCCCGGAATCGGCATCTCGCCGGCGGAGAACACATCGATCAGCAGCAGCTTGTCGGCGTTGGCAAAGGCATCGGCAAAGTCATCGCACAGAGCCTGCAGGCGCGAATAGCGGTGCGGCTGGAACACGACGTCGACATGCTTGTAGCCCAGCGAAGAGGCAGCAGCGAGCGTCGCCTTGATCTCGGTGGGATGATGGCCGTAATCGTCAACCACCGTGATGCCGTCGATATCGCCCACGTGGGTAAAGCGGCGGCGGACGCCCTCAAAACTCGAAAGTGCCTTAGCGGCGGCGTCGATATCGAGGCCCAAGACATGGGCGACGGTCAAGACAGCAGTAGCGTTGAGCATGTTGTGACGACCAGGGTTGCTCTTAATCTCGACAGCGTGCTCGGTGCCGTCCTCAAAGCGAACGATAAAGTCGCTCTGGATGCCCTTGACATCCGGATGTACGCAGACGATGTCGTTGTTCTCGGCAAAGCCATAGGAAAGCACATGACGGCCCGTCGACTTGGCAAGCTCGACCAGATGCGGGTCCTCGCCGCAAACGATGACGGTGCCGTCCTCGCCCACCAGCCCCATAAACTTGGCAAAGGTGGCCTCGATCTCCTCGATGCCCGAGTAGTGATCGAGATGGTCGGCCTCGACGTTGGTCACGATGACCACGTTGGGGTTCAGGAACAGGAACGAGCTGTCGGACTCGTCCGCCTCGGCGACAAAGTAGTCACCCGAGCCGTTCTTGCCGTTGGTGTCGTAGCCCTCGACGATGCCGCCGATTAAAAAGCTGGGGTCCAGACCCATGCGATCGAGCATCGTGGCGCACATTGAAGACGTCGTGGTCTTGCCGTGCGTGCCGGCAACGGCGATGGTGGTGTAGCCGTGGCCCAGGGCCGAGAGCATCTTGGCACGGGGCCACACGGGAATACCGAGCTCGCGGGCACGCACGAGCTCGGGGTTGGACTCGGGAATTGCGGTGGAGACAACAACCACGTCGGGCTTGACCTCGTCGATTGTCGCAGCCTCGTGGCCCACGTGGACCTTCACGCCGGCGCGGGTAAGCTGGCGAATATAGCGCGACGTCTTAAGGTCGGAGCCGGTAACGGTATAACCGCGCTCGTGCAGGACGAGGGCGATGCCGCTCATGCCGGCGCCACCGATACCGATAAAGTGGGCGCTCTTGAACTCGGGCGCTGAGGTTGCAGTCTGGGAATCAGCCATGTGCTCGTGTACTCCTTGCGTAAACACTGCCTGTAACCCGTTAACTGTACCGCACCTACCGCATCCGCGCGAGGGCGACCGGCGATATCCCGTCTAACTAACGCAATCCCTCTACCGCGTCGGCCAAAAGTGCGGCGGCACGGTCCTGGCCCAAGCCACGCGCCGCCTGACGCATGGCATCACGCGCCGCAGCGTCATCGATCAGGTGCAGCAGCTCGTCGGCAAAGGCTGGGGCATCGATATCGATATCGGCGCATAGCACGCCGGCACCGGCGTCGACCAGGTAGCGCGCATTCGTGGTCTGGTGGTCGGCCGTGGCGTGCGGATACGGCACGAGTACCGAGGGCACGGCAAGCGCGGCAATCTCGGCCACGCTCGAGGCACCGGAACGCGAGAGCACCAGATCGGCCGCAGCCAGCATATCGCCCATGTTGTCGATGTAGGGCTGGACACGATAGCGCTTCGCCTCCTCGGGCGTCAGCGCCAAAGCGCGCTCGGTCTCCTCAAAGCCGTCGGCACCCGTCGAATGCAAAATGTAGAGATTCTCGCGGGTCAGCAGCTCACCCTTGAGCGAGGCAACACGCTCGTTGAGATGCTGAGCACCAAGTGAACCGCCAAAGACGAGCAGAAGCGTCGCGTCCTCGGGCGCGCCGAGCGTCTTGCGACCGCGAGCGCGATCGCCCTCAATCACCGAACGACGCACGGGATTGCCCGTCATGAGCACATGGTCGGGGTCGCCCTCGCGCTCAAAGACCGCGCGGGCCGCAGGAACCGAAATGCACACGCGGGCGGCATGCGAGTTCATCATCTTATTGGCCAGACCCGGAACAGAGTTCTGCTCGTGCAGCAGATACGGAACGCCGGCGCCCTTGCACCAACCCAGCAGCGGAACCTCAACGTAAGCACCAAAGCCGATAGCGGCATCGGGCTTACCGACCTTCGAGAAGTGACGAGCAAGCGCACGCTTCGCCTTGTTGACGCGCCACAGCGAGGTCAGCGCCGTCCAAGGACGGGAGCGATCGAAGCCCGTAACCGTGATGGGCACAAAATCGAATCCGGCCTCGGGAACCAGACGACCCTCGAGCTTGCGCGATTGGCCCACGAACACAACGTGATGACCGCGGTCACGCAGCTCCTCGGCCAAGGCGAGCGCGGGGTTGATATGTCCTGCCGTGCCGCCAGCTGCAATAGCAACGGTCATCTTATCGGTCATGGTAATCCCTTCGTACACGCGGCCCCTGGTCATCGGTGCGCAAACGCGCCGACGGGTCCGAATTCAAATCGATTCGATTATATCCGCCGCCCGCATTGCGAGGAGTGGGGCGCTGCGGACGACCTTGCGGCGCTGTTCGCTGACGCGGACGGGCCGCCGGCTCGGTCGCAGAGCCATCCAGGACGGTAAAGCCGTTACGCGAAGATCGCTCGCCACGCACGTGGGGCACGCCGGCGGTACTCTCATCCATAACGGCAAAGCTCTCGCGGCGACGGTCGTACTCATCGCGACGGGCGCTCTCATACGAAACGCGCAGGATCAGACCAGCGAGCATGAGCGACACAATAATCGACGAGCCGCCGTAGCTAATAAACGGCAGCGGCTTGCCCGTCATGGGAAACACATTGAGAATGCCCAGCGCGTTAATCAAAAACTGCACCGCAAGGATGACCGCGGAACCCGATGCCATAAGTGCTCCGCGACGGTCAGTCGCCTGCTCGGCAATGCGAAACGCCGAGTAGACCAACATCGCAAACACCAAGAAGAACAGCACGGTTCCGATAAAGCCAACTTCCTCGCCGATAATAGCCAAGATGTAGTCGTTGTGTGCCTCGGGCAAATACGAGTACTTCATGGTGGAGTTGCCGATACCACGGCCGAACAGTCCGCCCGAGGCAAACGCCATGATGGCAAGCGTGGCCTGATAGCCGTCACCATATTCGTCTGCCCAAGGATTCCAAGCAACCTGGACACGCGTCATACGATACGGCTCGGCGATAAGGGCAATCGCAATGACAGCGATGCCGGCAACGACCGTCCAAACGATATATTTGGGGTCCAATCCCGCAAACAACGCCATGCATATGAGGGTCAACAAAATGATCAGGACGGTACCAAAATCGGGCTGAACAAAGATCAGGAAGAGCGAAATTCCCAGGTAGCCGCCCATCTTGCGAAGAAACTCGTTGATGTTGCCGCCGGGCGAAAAGATACGGTCGAGCATGATTGCCGAATACGCGATGGCGAACGGCTTTAAAAACTCAGACGGCTGGAACTGAATACCGGCGATGTTGAGCCAGCGCGTGGCGCCACGACTGCCGCTACCCATAAAAAACACCAGAACCAGTAGCCCCATCATGCCCATGAGGAAGATCCTGAGCACGTCTTCCCCAAACCAACTGTCCGGCAAGACGCGCACGATGGCAACCATAGCCAGCACGCCAACTCCGGCAAACGCGGCCTGTCGAAACAGGAAAAACGTCGCCGAACCATTCTCGTGCAGCGCCTCGACCGAAGATGCCGAGTACACCATCAGCAAGCCGAAGCAAACCAAGCTAAACAGGCAGGCCATAAATATCAAACGGGGGCGCATGATGCGGGCGGGGACGCCGGCAATATAGCGCTCACTGAACGTCTGCCCGCCGCGTCCGGAACGCGGCGTGCTACGCAGCGAGGAAGCACGGTCCGAGTCGGGCCTCCTCATATCACTTCGGGGGCTCTCCTCTCTCACCGGCAACCCCTATTCCGTTTGCGATTTCGCTGCTGCGGCAAGCTGGGCAACGCAGTCCTTAAACACGCGACCGCGCTCCTCGTAGCCCGAGAACTCGTCAAACGAAGAGCAAGCGGGCGAAAGCAGAATCACGTCGCCGCGGCTCGAGAGCGAGCGGGCAACGTCAACGGCATCGCGCAGATCATCGGCCTGGGCGATATCCACGTCACCATCGACATCGGCCTCGTCCATAGCGGCGGTAAAGCGCTCGCGCGCATCGCCAAAGCAAACGACCGAGCGCACGTTGTCCATAACGACGCGGGCAAAGTCCGCAAGCGGCGTACCCTTGTCGTGGCCGCCAAGCAGCAAAATCACATCGTCGTCGGGAAACGCCGTCAGGGCCTTTTCGACCGCATCGGTGTTCGTTGCCTTGGAATCGTTGACATAGCGCACGCCATCGATCTCGCCGCAGGGTTCCACGCGGTGTTCGAGCGGCTGGAACGATGCCAAACCGCGGCAAATGCCCTCGGGATCGGCACCGACGGCCAGAGCAGCCGTGGCGGCACATAAGGCATTGATGACATTGTGATGGCCCGAGATCTTGAGCTCGGACGTGGCGACAAGCTGAGTCTCGACGCCCTTCAGGCGGACGACCATCTTGCCGTCGCGCACAAAGGCGGCGTCTGCACCCTCGGGCTCGTCAAAAGCGACCTTGCAGATGCGGCGACCCGGCGTATAGATGTACTCATCGAACTCATGGATGCCGGCATCCTCAACGTCGATAACCACGAGGTCGTCGTCGACCATATTCTCGAACAACTTGATCTTGGCAAGCGCATAGTTCTTGTGGCTCTTGTGCCAGCCCAGGTGGTCGGGCGTGATGTTGAGCAGCACCGCCACGCGAGGATGAAGCTCGGCGGTCGTAGCAATCTGATAACTCGACAGCTCAGCCACAAACCACTCATTGTGTGCGCGGCCGTCGATCTCGTTCACCGGCGGCTCACCGATATTGCCGACGGCCACGCTGGCTTCACCGGCGGCCTTGAGCAGATAATCGGTCAGCGACGTGGTAGTTGTCTTGCCGTTGGTGCCCGTGATGGCGATCCAATTTTGGGGAGACAGGCGATAGGCAAACTCGGGCTCGCCCATAATCTGAGCGGCATGCTCACGCCCGGCCTTAAAGAAAGCCGAGAACTCCGAGATTCCCGGGCATGTCACGCACACGTCATAGGCACCCTCGACCTGCTCGGTGCCGTAGACAAACGACGCGCCCTGCGCCTCGAGCGCACGTGTGGCGTCATTGGGCTCGGAGGTACCGCCGCCATACACGGTCGTGGCGCTCACGCGCTCGGGGTGAGCCAACGCCCAACGGGCGACATCGAGACCGGATTTACCCTGCCCCAAAACAAGCAGGCTAAAGACATCAGCAAGAGGCATGAAAGACCACTATCCCAACTGGAAGAACAGGGCGAGGCCAACGGCACCAAAGGCCGCGGCGATAATCCAAAAACGGATAACGACCTTGGTCTCGGCCCAGCCCTTCTTTTCGAAATGATGATGAATGGGCGCCATAAGGAAGACGCGCTTGTGCGTAAAGTGGAAATAGACAACCTGAATCATGACCGACAGGGTCTCGACGATAAACAGACCGCCGATGATGAGGGAAACGACTTCGGTGTTGGTCATGATGGAGGTGCAGGCAAACGCGGCACCCAGAGCAAGCGAGCCGGTATCGCCCATAAAGATGCTCGCCGGGTAGCAATTGAACCACAAAAAGCCCAGGCAGGCACCGGCGCACGCCGTGCAGAAGATGGACAGGTTCACGTCACCGTGCAAAAACGCCATGGCGGCCATGGCGAGCATGGCGATCATGGAAGTGCCACCGGCAAGACCGTCCAGACCATCGGTCAGGTTCACGGCATTGGAAAGACCGGCAATCATCAGCCAGCAAAATACAATGTAGAGCCACGGGAACGAAAGGCCGCAGATGGTGGTCGAAAGAACACCGAGGTCAATCGTCAGGCCGCCGGGAAAACGAATCTCGGGGGCGACGCCGCACCAATTGACGGCGAGCACGGTAAAAGTGACGCAGATGATGGTCAGACCGATCATCTTGGCGTGAGGCGTCAGACCGAGCGAGCGACCATGCGTGACGGAGGTCAGGTCGTCGATGAGACCCAGAACGCCGGTGGCCAGCGTGGCAAGCAGCACGAGCACGAGCTCGGTGGTGAGCTTGCCCATCAGCAGGCAGGTCAGCGAGATCGCGACAAGGATGATGACGCCGCCCATGGTGGGCGTACCCTGTTTAATCAAATGACGCTTGGGGCCGTCGGCTCGGACCTGTTGGCCGATACCCTCGACCTTCAGCAGCTTAATCCACCACGGCATAAGCAGCAACGCAATGGCGGCAGCGATGCCAAGTCCCAAAAAGGCCTGATACGTAGGATACGAGGGATTGCCGAACATGGGCTAGCACACACCTTCCACAAAGCGGTCGAGCTCAACGAAACGGGAACCCTTGACCAGTACAACATCATGATTTTCAAGCGCGCCGCCCATGCGGTCGAGCACCTGCTGATAATCGGAGAACACCTGGATGCGGTCCTCATCCATACCCATCATACGTGCGGCATCGGCCATGAGCTGAGCCAGCTCGCCGCCGACGCACGCGAGCATGTCGAGCTTCTTGGCGGCGGCATAGGCGCCCACGAGCTCATGCATGCGGGGAGCCTCGTCGCCCATCTCGCCCATCTCGCCCAAGATCGCCATGCGCGAACCGTCACAGATAAGCGAGCACAGCAAATCGAGGCCGGCAGCCATAGACTCGGCACTGGCGTTGTAGGAGTCGTCGATGATGCGTGCTCCGCTCTTGGCGCGCTTGATCTCCTGACGGTGGCCGGTGATCGTAAGGCCCCTAAAGGCAGCATCGATCTGCTCGGGCGTCACGCCCAGACGATAGGCGATCGCGGCGGCCTTGACGGCATTGGGCACGGACTGCACGCCGGGAATGGCCAGCATGGTATCGACCGTGTCGCCCTGACCAAAGTCGAGCGTAAAGACCGGATGGCCCTCGTCGTCGACGCGAATGTCGCGTGCGCGGACCTCGTCGTCGTCCGAGACACCGGCCAGCATCACGTCAATACCCGCAGGCTGGGCGAACGTATCGCGAATGAACGGCGTAAAGTCGTCCTCGCCGCCCAAAACCAGCAACGGCGAGAAGTCGCCGGCGGCGCACATGCCCTGAACGATCTCGGCCTTAGCGCGGGCGATGTTCTCGCGGCTGCCCAGGATACCGATGTGGGAGGTTCCAATCTTGCTCACAATGGCAAGATTGGGGTTGGCAGACTGGGACAGGCGCTCAATCTCATGAAAATGGTTCATACCCATCTCGAGCACCAGAACCTCGGTATCGGCCGGAGCGGAAAGCACCGTGAGCGGCATGCCGATCAAGTTGTTGAAATTGCCCTTCGTGGCCCAGACGCGATAACGCTTGGCGAGCACGGCGGCGAGCACGTCTTTGGTCGTCGTCTTGCCAATCGACCCGGTAATGCCGACGACCAGGCAGCCAAGCTCCAAGCGATATACATGCGCCAGGCGCAGCAAGAACTCCTCGGGGTCGTCGGTCAGCAAGATGGCGCATCCCTTGTCCTGCGCCAGCGAAACCAGCTCGGCATCGGGCTCGCGCGTCATCACGACGGCACCGGCACCCGACTCGATGGCACGGGAGGCAAAATCATTGCCGTCGACCTTTTCGCCGGGGAAGGCGACAAAGATCGTCCCCTCCTCGACCTGACGCGAGTCGATAACGCACCCGCGGCATACTCGATCGACTTCTTCCGTCACGGTTCGGGCCCCCGTTGAGGCCGCGAGGTTGTTGACGGCGATCTCTATCATTGCAGCTCCCCTGTAAACCTAATAATGCTATCGGCGTATTGTATCCCAGTGCCATGCGCGCGTGGTGCAGGGCATGTGAACACCCTTCAGATCAAACGGCAGACCACGCTCAAGATTGTAACCCCCTACTTCGTGCGCGGGATACCCAGCACGTCGAGCGCGTTGGCCATAATGGACTGGAATGGCACCGCGGCGGCATCCGAGCCGCTCGGTGTTCCATCGAGTGTGATATAGCACAGCACCTTGGGCGATTGTGCCGGCGCAAAGCCCATAAAGGACGACATATAGTTCTCCTTGAGGTAACCCCCGTTCTCGTCAGCACGCTCGGCCGTACCGGTCTTGCCCGCCACGTCATAGCCATCGACCGCACCGCCAACGCCCGTGCCTTCGGACACGACCGTCTGCATGCACGATGTCACCTGGGCGGCAGCGTCCTCCGAAATCGCACGCTCGCCTTCGCCCCAGTCCTTCTCATCGCCCTTGCTGGACTTATAGAAGTGCGGAGTCATCATCACGCCGCCGTTCGCGATGCCGCCCACGGCACGTGCGACCTCAATCGGCGAGACGGACAGCGCCTGGCCAAAGCTCATCGAGCCCAGCGTGGCGCCGTCGTACTGGTCGCGCTCCTTGACGATACCCAGACTCTCACCCGGAAAATCGACACCGGAGCTATGACCGATGCCCCACTTGTCCACATAGGTGGCAAAATCATCGGCACCGATCTTGCGTCCCACCAGGACAAAGCCCACATTGGACGAACGGCGCATCATCTCACGCACGTCCATGGTCATGGTGTAGTCGCGCTTATCGGCGTCGGTAACGGTGTCGTCGCCGACCTTAATGCTCGCCGGCACCTCAAACGACGTGCTCGAACGCACGGCGCCCAAGTCGAAGCCGGCACCGGCCACAAGTGTCTTAAAGACCGAGCCGGGCTCGTAGGCATCGGTAACCAGACGCAAGTTCATGTCCTCGGTCTTGGCGTTTTCCAGATCGGTCTGGTCATATGTCGGATACGAGCATGCCGCCAGAATCTCGCCCGTCGTGGGATCGGTGACCAGGGCCGAGCCATTCTTGGCCTTGGTCTTTTCGACTGCCTCGGCCAGGGCGTCCTCGGCGGCACGCTGGATATTGACATCGAGCGTCGTCACGATGTCCACGCCGTCAACCGCCGCCACCTTTTTATAGGCGCCGCCCGCGATATAGCTACCGTCCCTCGCCCGCTCGCGCACCAGCGAACCGTTCGTTCCGGTCAAAAGCTTGTTGTACTGTTTTTCCAGGCCCGTCAGACCGTCGTTGTCCACGTTTACCACGCCAAGCACCTGCGATGCCAGGTTGCCATAAGGATATACGCGCTTCATGGCCTGCTCAAAGAGCACGCCGGGCAGATTCTTCTTCTCCAGCGCCGCAGCATCGTCCTCGTCCACCTGGCGTTTGATATACACCCAGGTGCCATCGGACATAACGAGATCACGACAGGTTTTCTTATCGATGCCCGTAGCTTTGACCAGTGCCGAGACCGTCTTGTCAACGTCCTCGATAAGCTGAGGATTCACGGCGATGTTGCGGCATTCGACCGACGACGTCAACACGTTGCCGTTACGGTCGTAGATGGTACCGCGCTTGGCATACAGCGTCTGCGCAAGCAAGCGACGTGCATCGGCACGGTCGCGTAACTTATCGGCTTCCACGATTTGATAGTCGGCAAGGCGAAGGACGCCCAAGCCCAAGCCAAACCCGATGAAGCCCATGACGGCTTTGCGACGGGGCAGCGGCGTGCCCGTGAGCCATTCGGTCGACGAGCTCTTGCGCGGTCTGGTGTTATGCATTTGAGGACCACTCGAGCCACGGAGACGCGACGCGGGGTCGTTGCCATAGGACGGTCTCGCGTTGTAAGATGGCCGACCCGTTCCTTGATAACCAGAACGTCCCCGCGATGAGGGACGTCCAGAACCGCGACCCCGGTCGGAGCCGCGGCGATAGTCATTTGTCATACTCAGCTACCGTCTTGTTACTGAGCGGTCGCGGTCGAGCTGGCGCCCGCGGCTGCATCCTGCGAAAAATCAAGTGTAACGCTCTCGCTGGGCTCCACCATGCCATAAGCGCCCGCAAGGTCGCGAATGCGCGTGTCGGCACCATAGACCGAATGCATGACCTCCAGGTCGGAGCTCTCATCGGTCGCCTTCTCGAGCGTGTTGGTAAGCGCGGCATTGCTGTTGAGCACCTGGGCCGTAACGCCGGCGAGCGCCACACGGGCGACACCGATCGTCATGAAGATGGCCGCAATGATGCAAAACGTTTTAAGAACGCTCATGAAAACCGGGCTTACCGCCTGGTTTGCCTGACGGCCCGCGCCCGTGTAGACATCAAAGCGCGGCGTGCGCTGCTCGCGGGGAGCAGCGGGAGCCTGCGGTGTCTCACGATAGGCGGGCATGGCGCTCATATCATAGGCGAGTGCTGCGTTTGAAGTGTTGTAGCCCATGATATGCCGCCTCCCATCCCGAGTACGTTGGTAGTGTGTTTAAGCTTCGTTTATGGTGCGAGCGGGAGGTCCAATATCGCGCGGTCGCGTCTACAGACGCTGCGCCACGCGGATCTTGGCTGATCTCGCCCGAGGGTTGCGCGCAACCTCATCGGGTTGGGCAACCAGGGGTTTGCGGGTGATGACCTTGAGTATCGGCACGTTGCCGCACACGCACACCGGAATCTCCGGCGGACACGTGCACCCCTGGCTCATCTCCTTAAAGTGGTTCTTTACGATACGGTCCTCGAGCGAGTGATACGAGATGACGCAGATACGTCCGCCCGGGTTGAGCCACCTGGTGGCGGCATCAAGCCCTCGTTCGAGCACATCGAGCTCGTGATTGACCTCGATGCGAATGGCCTGGAAACTTTTCTTGGCCGGGTGTCCGCCATGCCGACGAGCGGCAGCCGGGATACCCGCCTTGATGATCTCGACAAATTGGCCGGTGGTTTCGATCGGTTCTTGCTCGCGGCGGCGCACGATCTCGCGCGCGATCTGCGAGGCGAACTTCTCTTCGCCGTAGACGCGTAGAATCCGGGCGAGGTCGTGTTCGTTATAGGTGTTGATGACCTCAGCTGCGTTTAAGGTGTTATTACCCGGATCCATCCGCATGTCCAATGGGGCGTCCTCGTTATACGAAAAGCCCCTGCCAGGGATATCGAGTTGCGGCGACGAAACGCCCAAATCGAACAGGAAGCCATCGACCCCGGGCACCTCGGCCGAGCAAAGCAGCTCGTCCAAGTCGCCGAAGTTGCCCTTCAGCAGCTGGTGCGGAACGCCGGGAACCTCGCGGTCCAGACGGGCGCCAGCGGCCTCGAGGGCCATGTCGTCCTGGTCGACGCCGAGCAAAAGGCCCGTCTCCCCCACCTGCGCGGCCATCTTTACCGAATGGCCGGCACCGCCAAGGGTGCAATCGCAGACAACGGAGCCGCTCTTTAGCCGCAGCGACTCAAGCACTTCGCCGAGCATGACAGGTTCATGCCGATATTCTTGTGTCAAGATCCCACGCTCCATCCGTTACCCGTGCCTTGCCCTTACGAGAAGAAGAGGTCCAGCAGAGCCTCATCGTCATCGTCCTCATCGGCCGCGGCGCGATCCCAAACCTCAAGGTGGTCGTAGTTGCCCACAACCGTGACCTCGCGGTCGAGGTTCGCCTGCTTACGGAGAGACTCGGAAAGACCGATACGACCGGCGCTGTCCACGTCCATCGACGTGGTGCGCTTGTTGATCGCCCTCATGAGCTTCTGGTCATTAATGTCACGCGGGTTAAAACCCTCGTGGCCCTCACGACCCGCGAAGAGTCCTTCGACCCACTTATCGAAGGCCTCGGCAGAGAACACGTACAGAGCATCGACATCCAGGGCTTTGAACACGCGAACGTGCTCTCCAAGCTCCTCGCGAAGGGGTGCAGGCAGGGACAGACGACCTTTTGCATCGAGATTGCGCTCGTATGCACCAGTCATTCCCATGTGCGCCCTCCCCTCGGTTACTCAGATGGCACGTACGCGGGGAACCACCCCGCCTGTCGACGTCATTAATAATATGGGGAAGCGCCCCATTTTTCAACACCTTTCCCCACCCCTTCCCCCACCCCGCCCCACCACTCCACCCACCATATATTGCAAAACACCCCCAATCATATGTTCGAAAACACAATATGTTGTGTTTACAGCAACGGCGGGATGCCACCTGTGGCACCCCGCCTTTCAACCTCAACCTTCAAGTTGACCTTGAGGCGATTTTTGCGTCCCTTTACATGCCGTTCACATCGCCCCCAAACTCCCCCACCCAAGGCACATGCGGCCCGCCACCGCGACGACAAGTGGCAAAAATGGGACGGGGCCCCC
>NZ_QRYG01000005.1:113534-121883 GCF_003462845.1 Collinsella sp. AF15-51
CAAAAATGGGACGGGCCCCAGATTGCCCATGCGCGCGCAAAAGCACGTCGCGGCAATCTGGGGCCCGTCCCCAAATACCTATAGATATGCAGGCCAGCGATGTGTTAACGATGTGCCAGCGGGTGCGCCGCCAGATAGACCTCGGTCAGTTGCGTACGATCGACATGCGTGTAGACCTGCGTGGTCGATATATCGGCATGTCCCAAGATCTCCTGTAGCACACGGAGGTCTGCACCGCCCGCAAGCATATGGGTGGCAAAGGAGTGACGCAGCGTATGGGGATGGAGTCCCACCAGCCCCACCTGGCGCCCGTAGCGCTCACAGATGGCATGGATGCCCTGGCGCGACAGACGGCGGCCGTTCTTATTTAAAAAGACCGCTGAGGTCTCGGTTCCGTGGGCATGGGCCGCCAAGCGAGAACGCCCCTTAGTTATATAGCGCGTCAGAGCTCGCGCCGCGCTTCCCACCAACGGGGACAGGCGTTCCTTTGAGCCCTTACCGCGAACGAGCACAAAGCCATCGTCGATATGGATATCGCCAACATCGAGCCCCACCAACTCACTCACACGCAAGCCGCATCCGTAGAGCACTTCCAAGATGGCATGGTCGCGCAAGCCCATCTCGCCCTCGGGGAAGTCTTGATCGAGCAGCGCCGAGACATCCTCCACCGATAGATACTCCGGCAAACGCTCAGCCTTTTTAGGCAGGCGCAACGCCGCCGTTGGATTTTGGGCCACAATCCCATCGCGCACCAAAAAGGCATGCAGGCCCTTCACGGCCGCAAGCGCACGCTCCACCGAGGCATCGGAATAGCCCCCATCGCGACGGTCGGCGACAAAGCCCTCCACGACCTGACGAGTCACCTCATCAAAAGACATGATGCCCGCCCGCTCCAGATACGCGCAGTACGTCGTCAGGTCACGACGATAGGCCGCAATCGTGTTGCGCGCCAAACCCCGCTCGACCGCGAGGTAATCGAGATACTCCCCCGCCGCTACGGCGAGCGACGAGGGAGTAGCTTCGGTATGTTCTTTGTTCGCCGGCACCCTTAGTCCGTAGCGAGGTTCATGGGCGTCACCTGCAGGCGATCGACGCCCTCGTGCTGACCGATCGAGGCACGCACGAACTCTCGGAACAGCGGCTGCGGGTTGGTCGGACGGCTCTTGAACTCGGGGTGAGCCTGGGTTGCCACATACCAAGGATGCACGTCGCGCGGCAGCTCGACCATCTCGACCAGGCGCTCGTCGGGCGACAGACCCGAGATAACCAAACCGGCGTCCTCAAGCTGGTCGCGGAAGGCGTTGTTGAACTCAAAGCGGTGACGGTGACGCTCGTAGACGAGCTCCTCGCCATATGCCTCGCGAGCAAGGGTATCGGCGGCGAGCTTGCACGGATAGGCGCCCAGGCGCATGGTGCCGCCCTTCTCGGTCACGTCCTCCTGCGAGCTCATCAGATCGATGACGCTAAATGGGCCGTCCGGATCGAACTCGGAGGAGCTGGCGCCGGCAAGGCCGACGACGTTGCGGGCGAACTCGCACACGGCCACCTGCATACCCAGGCAAATGCCCAGATACGGAATCTTGTGCTCACGGGCAAACTCGGCCGCGAGGATCTTGCCCTCCAGGGCGCGCTTGCCAAAGCCGCCGGGGACCAGGATGCCCGAGGCGTCGCCCAGAACCTCGGAGACATTCTGCTCGTCGAGGCTCTCGCCGTCGACCAGTTGGACGTCCACATGGCGATCGTAGAAGACGCCCGCATGGTGCAGGGCCTCGATAACCGACAGGTACGCATCGGGCAGCTGCGTGTACTTGCCCACGACGGCGATCTTCACCTTGTCGGCGTGATGGTTGGCGTGATTCTGTTTGCGCAGGAACTCATTCCACTCGCTCATGTCGCGCTCACGCGGGTCCAGACCCAGGCGCTCGCAAATGCGCAGGTCAAAGTCCTGCTCGGCAAGCAGCTGCGGAACATCGTAAATGCTCGCGCAGTCCTCGTTGGTAAAGACGCAATCGGTGTCGACGTCGCAGAAGCTTGCGATCTTCCCGCGGATAGCGTCATCGATATGGTGGTCGGAGCGCAACACGATAATATCGGGCTGGATGCCAAAGCTGCGGAGCTCCTTGACGGAATGCTGCGTGGGCTTGGTCTTGACCTCGTGGGCGGCGGCGATATAGGGAACGAGCGACACGTGGATGTAGCAGACGTTCTCGGGGCCGGCCTCCTTGCGGTACTGACGAATGGCCTCGACAAACGGTTGGGACTCGATGTCGCCGATCGTGCCGCCCAGCTCGGTGATGACTACATCGGAGCCGGTCTGCTCCTCGATGCGGCGGAACTTATCCTTAATGGCATTGGTGACGTGAGGAATCACCTGCACGGTACCGCCCAAAAAGTCGCCGCGACGCTCGCGGGCGATGAGGCTTTTGTAGATGGCACCGGTCGTAAAGTTGGAATCGCGGGTCAGGTTCTCATCAATAAAGCGCTCGTAATGACCCAGGTCCAGGTCGGACTCGTAACCATCCTCGGTTACAAAGACCTCACCATGCTGGAACGGGCTCATGGTACCGGGGTCGACGTTCAGATACGGGTCGGCCTTCTGCATCGTTACTTTGTAGCCACGCGACTTGAGCAGACGGCCCAGCGAGGCCGCGGTGATACCCTTGCCCAGGGACGAAACCACGCCACCGGTTACGAACACATGCTTGGTCATATTGAGTTACCTGCGCTTCCCGTAGAAGTTGTTTATCCACATCTTACGGGTCTTCATTGTAATACTCGCGCCGCGGACCGTCCGCAATTTTTCTCGCGTGCGATTGCATTTCTCGATCTTGAAACAAAACGCCGCCCGGTTTCCCAGGCGGCGTCGCTATGGCAAGGGTTACATGCTGCTATCGATCAGCAACCTCGTCCTCAAGCATTTCTTGAACGAGCATGCCGGTACGGACGCCCTCAAGATACCACTCGCCACGTTCGGTGAGGCAAATGCCATTTGCAAGCTGACCGCCGTCGTCGCTATAACGCGAGACGACATCAATCATGCCTTCGGAATCCAAGCGATCGATTGCGGCGCGGGCACGATACGGCGAAACCCCCACGCGCTCGGCAAGCGTTTTGCGCGAGAAACCATACGGCCCGCCATTGTCTTCGGTTTGCTGGTCGATCTCCATCAACACCAGCACCTCGACACGCTTCATATCGTTGACACTCGCACGACCCTTGCCCGCCATAGCAGCCTCCTCAAACCGAGCACGAGCATCTAACGCGCCGTGCGCGACCGACACACCTCACGATGGCAGGTAATATCCATCATGCGGCATCCCGCTAAGGATGAAACAGTTACGGTTATTGTATACCGCTCAAATTGTTTCTAGGCAGGTAAACGGCTATTTTTCGCCGAAATAGGCACTTTATTGATCAAAAAGCCGTACCGGGCGCTAACCCGATACGGCCAAACTGCAATGCAATTACCGCGGTGCTTCAAACTTAGCGATGGAAGAAACCGCGGCGCTCAAACTTGGGCTCGCAGCACACGTTGATACCCAGTTTGCGCAGTACCGTCTCGTCCGTCGGCGAGATGATCACGCTAAAGAAGGCATCGCAACCGCGCAACTGCTCCAGGCCCGAAAGGACGCGAGCGGCCGTCTCACTCGTGGCCGAGGTGATCGACAGCGCCATAAGCGTCTCGTCGGTGTGGAGGCGCGGGTTTTTGCTACCCAGGAAATGCGTCTTGAGCTTGCTGATGGGCTCGATCGCCTCATCGCTAATGACCTCGAGCTCAAGGTCGACGCCCGAGACATGCTTGAGGGCGTTCATAATGAGCGAACTTGCGGCGCCCAGGCGCGTGGAGGTCTTACCGGTCACCACGGAGCCATCGGGCATGACCATGGCACCCACGGGACCACCCGTCAGCTGTTCCCTGGTGAGGGCCGCCGAGCGTGCCGGTGAGTAGTTCTTATCGATGCCGGCTTTCTTCATAATAATCTTGAGACGGTCGACTTGCTCATCGCCCACGCCGGTACGGCGCACATTTTCGACCGCGGTAAAGTAGCGGCGGACGATCTCCATCTTGGAAGCGTCGCGGCAGGCATCGTCATCGGTGATGGCAAAACCGACCATATTGACGCCCATGTCCGTAGGGCTCTGGTAGGGGCTCTTGCCCAGGATCTTTTCCATCAGGGCACGGACTACCGGGAAGGCCTCGACGTCGCGGTTGTAGTTGACCGTGGTCTTGTTGTAGGCCTCCAGGTGGAAGGAGTCGATGATGTTGGCGTCATCGAGGTCTGCCGTGGCGGCCTCGTAGGCAATATTGACCGGATGCGTAAGGGGCAGATTCCAAACCGGGAAGGTCTCGAATTTGGCATAGCCGGCGGCCGTGCCATGCTTGTGCTCGTGATAGAGCTGAGACAGGCAAGTGGCGAGCTTGCCCGAGCCAGGGCCGGGCGCCGTCACGACAACGAGCGGTCGGGTGGTCTCGACAAACTCGTTCTTGCCATAGCCGTCGTCGGACACGATCAGATCGACATCGTGCGGATACCCCTCGATGGGATAGTGCAGCTTGGCGGGAATACCGAGCGCGTTCAGGCGGTTGCGGAACACATCGGCAGCGGGCTGTCCAGCGTACTGGGTGATGACCACGGCCGCGACAGCAAAGCCGTTGCCGCGGAACAGGTCAACCAGGCGCAGCACATCCTCGTCATAGGTAATGCCAAGGTCACCACGAGCCTTGTTTTTCTCGATGTGGTTCGCGTTGATCGCGATGATAACCTCGACATCGTCGGCGATGCTTTTGAGCATGCGGAACTTGCTGTCCGGCTCAAAACCCGGTAGCACGCGGCTGGCATGATAGTCATCGAACAGCTTGCCGCCAAACTCCAAATACAGCTTGCCGCCAAACTGCGAGATGCGCTCCTTAATGTGAGCAGCCTGCAGCTCGATATACTTCGCGTTGTCGAAACCCTGGCGCATATATGGCTCCCGTCCCGTTTCGTAAATTAAGTTCCTACGCGATTATAACGGAGCCTGCCCTCCCCGATGCCCAGGCCATCAACAGGCACCAACCAAACACGCCATCGATAAGTTGCGGTGAAATAGCTCCTGTTTAACCCCTCAAGACGGCCAAACGGGAACTATTCCACCGCAACTTCCCCTTTTGGCGCAAAGTAACCTGACCCCTTTGCACCAACAGCAGAAACGTCGCGGGCAGAGAACGAACAGCGAACAGACACCAGAGCGAGCAAGCCGCCCCCTGCGCCAACAATGGCAGCGCCGCAGGTTGAGCATAAGTCAGCGAAAGCCCACCAGAGCGAGCAAGGTGACGTGAAAGAGGAGGGCATAGGCCTTTTGGCCATGCCCGACGATTGAACGTCAGATTGCCGCTCTGGCGGGCTTGCAGCGTCGAGTGGTTCCGGCGTTTGGTAAAACGCCGGAACACAAGAGCGCCCCCTCCCGCGCACGGAACGGGAGGGGGCCAAAGGTAGGAGTCTACCGGTGGGGTTACCCCACCGGACAGACGATGACCAGGTGATCCGTTATAGGATCGTCATGGTTTCCGTGGGGTACCCAGGGGGTACTTAGATCATCACGCAAGCGATGGTCAGGATGATGGCGCAGACGACGGAGAGAGCGACGATGAGCTTAAGAGCAAACTTGAGCCAGGTCGTCCACTCGATCTTAGCCAGAGCGAGACCGCCCATGATGGCACCAGAGGTCGGGGTGAACAGATTCACGACGCCGATGGCGGCGGAGAAGATCATGACCATGACCTCGGGCGAGAAGCCGAGCTTAACAGCCAGCGGTCCCATGATGGGCATGGAGACAGTAGCCATACCGGAGGTCGAGGGGATCAGGAAGGACAGGCCGAAGTAGACCAGGAAGCTCATGGGAGCGAAGATCACGCCGGACAGGCCAGCCAGAGCATTGGCGGCAGCGTCGAGGACGTAGACGTCGAGGCCGGTGCTAGCCATGAGGACGGAGATACCACGGGCGAGGGCGATGACGAGGACAACGGACATCATGTCGGCAGCGCCGGTGATGAAGGTGTTGACGATCTGCTTCTCGGAGAGGCCACCGATGATACCGATCAGGACAGCCATGAGGAAGAACCAGGTGGAAGCCTCGTCGAAGTACCACTGGCCAATGGGCAGGCCGGTGATCAGGGCAGACCAGCCCTGAACGATGGCGTTACCGTCGGCGTCATAGACAGCGCCAGCATCGAAGAAGTTGGCGACGCCCTCGTTGAGGTCGGCCAGCGGGATGAAGCCGACGATCATGACGACGAAGGTGAAGGCAAAGGCGATCAGAACACCCTTCTGACGACCGGTGAGCTTGACCTCTTTGTGAACCTCGGAAGCAGCCTTGCCGTGAGCCTCTTCGGCGTCCTTGAGCTCCTGCATCGAAAGGATGGTGGAACCCTTGTCAGCCTTGACCTTCTTGGCATAGCTCATGACGAAGAGGATGGACATAACAGTGGTAACAATCCACAGGACGGCACCGAGGCCGATGATGATGGACTGGTTGACCTCAATGCCAACGCCGGTCAGAGCGTCGACGGCAGCACCGACGGCGAACGGGTTAACCGTGGAGCCGAGGCAGCCGCAGCCAGCGCCGAGCAGGACGGTGGCAGCGCCGACCATAGGGTCGAAGCCAGCAGCCATCATGGTGGCGGCGAGCAGGGCGTAGAAGGGAACGGTCTCCTCGCACATACCATAGGTGGTACCACCGAGGGAGAAGATGAACATTAGCACGGGAATGAGCATGATCTCATTGCCCTTAAGCTTCTGCACCAGAACGGCAATGCCGTTGTCCAGGGCGCCGGTCTCGGTCATCATGCCGAGGAAGCCACCGAGGATCATAACGAAGAGGCAGACGGGCAGAGCGTCAGCGAAGCCCTTGACCGGGGCGGTGCAGAAATCGCTCAGGCGGGCAGCGGTAACCGCGCCACCGGACGTACCGGAGACGATAACGGTAACAACCGCGACGATTGCCAGCAGAGCAAGAAGAATGGTGAACGATGAAGGCATACCGCGCTTTTTCTTAGCGGTCTCAGTCATAGTTCTCATCCCCCCTTCATAAATCATTTACTGATCTCGCCCGAAGCGGCTCTTCCGTGCCGTGCATGTCGCTCGGTGCGAGATTTTTACCAGACAAAAGCGCTCGGGGTGCGCAGGAATGCACCCCGAGCGAGATGCTAGATGCTCTTACTTGAGCGTGGCGTACATGACAGCCTTGATGGTGTGCATGCGGTTCTCGGCCTCGTCGAAGACCTTGGAAGCGGGGCTCTCGAAGACCTCGTCGGTGACCTCCTGCTCGGTGATGCCGAACTGCTCGCACTTCTCGGCGCCAATGGTGGTGTTGGTGTCGTGGAAGCTGGGCAGGCAGTGCAGGAAGATGGCACCCGGGTTGGCCATAGCCATGACCTCGGAGGTGACACGATACGGGGTGAGCTGAGCGATGCGCTCGGCCCAGACCTCGTCAGGCTCGCCCATGGAGACCCACACGTCGGTGTAGATAACGTCGGCACCGGTGACGCCGTCCTTGACGTCGGTGGTCAGCTTGATGGTGCAGCCGTTGGCCTCAGCGATGGGCTTGCAGGCCTCGATGACGTCGTCAGCGGGCATGCACTCCTCGGGGCCGCAGGCCACGAAGTTCATGCCGAGCTTGGAGCAGACGACCATGAGGGAGCGAGCGACGTTGTTCTTGCAGTCGCCCATGAAGACGAGGGTCTTGCCCTTGATGTCGTAGTTGAAGTTCTCCTGGACGGTCAGGATGTCGGCGAGCATCTGAGTGGGGTGCCACTCGGTGGTCAGACCGTTCCAGACGGGCACGCCGGACTTAGCGGCAAGCTCCTCGACGTCGTCCTGGGCAAAGCCACGGAACTCGATGCCGTCATACATGCGGCCGAGAACGCGGGCGGTGTCCTCGATGGACTCCTTCTTGCCCATCTGCGACGAACCCGGATCGAGGTAGGTGACGCCCATGCCCAGGTCCATGCCGCCGACCTCGAAGGCGCAGCGGGTACGGGTGGAAGTCTTCTGGAAGAGCAGGACGATGTTCTTGCCCTCGAGATAGCGGTGCGGAACGCCAGCGCGCTTCATGTCCTTGAAGTTCTTGGAGAGCTTGAGCAGGTACTCGATCTCCTCGGTGGTGAGGTCGAGGAGCTTGAGGAAGCTACGGCCGGAGAGGTTAACACCCATGGTTCGAATCCTTTCGAAGAAATGAATTACGCAAATACTAGTGGTGCCCGTTTGACGGGCGAAACCGGTGCGGTTGTAGGGAGACCGCACCGGAAACGGAAAGACTTAGAGGTCCTCGCGCCAGAAGGGCATGCTCATGCAGCGCGGGCCGCCACGG
>NZ_QRYG01000006.1:0-111104 GCF_003462845.1 Collinsella sp. AF15-51
CGAGCCGGAGAGCACTTAATGTGCTCTCCGTGCGAGCAGGACTGTCCGAGCAGACGACTTCGCATGCCGCCGGGCAGCCGGGGCAGACACCCCACCCAAAGTTTTTCAAAAAAGTTGTTGACGCGCGCGTAACGACTCGTCTAATATATCCCTTGCGCGATGGACCTGTAGCTCAGTTGGTTAGAGCGTCCGGCTGATAACCGGGAGGTCACAAGTTCGAATCTTGTCAGGTCCACCACTTTCTTTCGCAATAAACACCCCAGCGAGAGCCGAGTCGCCGCTGGGGTGTTTATTACTTTCTCCGTGGGGGTTTAGCTCAGCTGGGAGAGCGCGGGCTTTGCAAGCCTGAGGTCAGGGGTTCGATCCCCCTAACCTCCACCATGATGGACCTGTAGCTCAGTTGGTTAGAGCGTCCGGCTGATAACCGGGAGGTCACAAGTTCGAATCTTGTCAGGTCCACCATCAAAACATGAAGAGCCCCGGGGCATTGCCTCGGGGCTTTTTTCTTATCCAACAAAGTAGTCAAAATAGCCCCGTCCCAAATTAACTACTTTGATTTTGTGTGCTGGGCGAAAGATTGGGTAGTATAGCTATTCAATGCGGCGACCCTGCCGTGTGTTAACCGCTACGTACCGGAGGTGTTCCATGGTTCGTGTCGACATAGAGACCATCGTCATGGCCGCCGGTCCCGTGCCATCGCTTATCGTGCTGCGCGAGCGCTGCGGCAAGTCGGATTCGACGGCACCGCTGCGTTCGCTTTCCATTCAGACCGGCTCGTTTGAGGCCGCGGCCATTAGCCGTGGCATCGATAGCGGCCGCGCCGAGCGCCCGATAACGCATGACCTGCTGCTCGACACCGTCGATGCCCTGGGCGCCAAGCTCGAGCGCATCGAGATCGTTCGTGCCGAGCCGCCGGTGTTCTATGCGACGATTGTCGTGCTGGTCGATGGTGACGAGCGCAAGGTTGACGCCCGCCCCAGTGACGCCATTGCCCTTGCCGTGCGCAGCAATGCCCCCATGTTTGTGGAGGACGACATCATGAATCGTCTGGGTACCGTTTCTGCCCATGCCGAGGAAGTTGACGACGAGCGGGAGTTCGAGCAGTTTGACGAGTTCGTCCATACGCTCTCCCCCGATGATTTCTAAATGTCTGGCCCGCGAGCGGAGGGGTCGCTGATGGGTACCCGCGTATCGGCTGAAGCGGCCGCCATCGCGCGCGAGGCTCAGATGCGCTCGGAGGCATCCGAGGCGGCTCGCATCGCCTATGTGATGCAGGCCCGCACGCTTCGCGAGCGCCGCGGCTCCTATATCAAGATGGTTATCATCTCCGCCCTTGTCGCGGTAATCTGTTCTCGTCTTCGTGGTACAGTTGGTGCGCTTGGGTTTTCGATTTCAACAGGCTTGGTAATCTGGGGTGTGGTCGATGCGGTAATGCTGACCAACCGGATCAAGGTGCTCGACAAGCGCGTGATGGATATGATGCGCGCCCGCGACGCTGCCGCCAAGATCGCTGCCGAGGCACAAGAACTGTAACGACGCCGGATTCGATGGGAAGGTCTAAAGATGGCACAGGATATGCAGAGCGCCGGCAACGTCTCCGCCGAGCTCGACGCCATGGTGTGTGACCTGATTGGTGCGTTCTTGGACGACCTTGCCGCCGGCGAGAATCCGGGCGTAGTTGTGGCGATCGAAGACGCTGCTTCCAACCGATATCTGGCGGCGCTCGACGAGGATGGCGAAGAGGCATGCCTGGAGGCTGCCACCAACTTTATCTCCGAGCACAAGATGGGCCTTAAGGACGAGGGACTGGGCCGTATCGCCCGCTATGCCATCGGCTATACCGGCTGTGTTGAGATTGACGGCGGCTATCACGACGCTCTGCTCGTGAGCTTCTTTGAGACCACGCTCGAGAGTGGCTTTTCGGCATATGTGCTGTATGAGGGCATGGGTGCCGGCGATGGTTTTATGTGGAGCGACCCTGAACCTGCAGGCGAGGAAACCCCTCTCATCTAAAATCGCTAAAATAAACGAGTTTTCGGTAAAAGGCTCAATATTCCCGCTGAGCGTTGTATTGCTGGGCGGGTCGCATACGCGTGCCGTTTGTATATGGATAGAAGATAGGGGAACTACATGCGCGTAGACAATCTGAGGAACATCGCCATCATCGCCCACGTCGACCACGGCAAGACGACGATGGTCGATAAGCTCCTGCGTGCCACGGACGCCTTCCGTGCCAACCAGCAGGTCGAGGACCGCGTCCTGGATTCCAACGACCAGGAGCGTGAGCGCGGCATTACGATTCTCGCCAAGAACATCTCTATCGAGTACAAGGACGTCAAGATCAACGTCATCGACACCCCGGGCCACGCCGACTTTGGCGGCGAGGTCGAGCGCGTGCTGCGTATGGCCGACGGCGCCCTGCTGCTGGTCGACGCCTTTGAGGGTCCCATGCCCCAGACCCGCTTCGTGCTGCGTCACGCTATCGACACCGGCCTTAAGATCATGATCGTCATCAACAAGATCGATCGTCCGGGCGCCAACCCCGAGAAGGCCTACAACGACTGCCTGGACCTCATGGCCGACCTGGGCGCCACCGACGATCAGCTTGAGTTCGCCATGGAGCACGTGGTCTACGCCAGCGCCATGAATGGCTTTGCCCGCCTTGACCCCAACGACGGCAACATGGACATGTATCCGCTGCTCGATATGATCATCGACGACATGCCCGCGCCCGAGGTTGACGAGAACGCCCCGCTGGCCATGCAGTGCGTGACCATCGACCACTCCAACTTCGTTGGCCGCATCGGTATCGGTCGCGTGTACTCCGGCACCATTCACCAGGGCGATCAGATTCTGGTCGTCAAGAACGACGGCTCCAGCGCCACCGCTACCGTCAAGCAGCTCTTTACCTTCGACTACCTGGGCCGCACCGAGTGCCAGGAAGTCGGCGCCGGCGATATCGCCGCCGTCGTGGGTATTGAGCGCACCGATATCGGCGATGTTTACACCGATCCCGAGAACCCCGTCGAGCTCGAGCCCATCGAGATCGACCCGCCGACCCTGTCCATCGTCTTTGAGGCTTCGACCTCCCCGCTCGTCGGCCGTGACGGTGACATCGTGGGCGCCCGTCAGCTCAAGGAGCGCCTGTTCAACGAGGCCGAGAACAACGTGACCATGAAGATCGAGGAGCTCGAGGACAAGAGCGGCGTCGAGGTCTCTGGCCGCGGCATTCTGCACCTGTCCGTTCTGATGGAGTCCATGCGCCGCGAGGGCTTTGAGTTCCAGGTCGGCCGTCCCCGCGTTCTGTTTAAGAAGGACGAGAACGGTAACAAGCTGGAGCCTGTCGAGCAGGCTGTTGTCGAGTGCCCGGACGAGTACTCGGGCAAGGTCGTTGAGGTCTTCGGTACCTCCGGTGGCATCATGACGAGCATGGATACCTCGGGCATCGTGACGCACCTTGAGTTCAAGATCCCGACGCGCGGCATCATGGGCCTTAAGAACCGCATTATGAACGTCACCCACGGCGAGGGCGTGTTCTACCACACCTTCCTGGAGTACGGTCCCTACGCCGGCGAGATCGGCAACCGTCAGAACGGCGCTATGATCTCCATGACCACCGAGAAGGCCGTTGCCTACGCCCTGGGTACGCTGCAGGAGCGCGGGCAGCTGTTCGTTGAGCCGGGCACTGAGTGTTACGAGGGCATGATCGTGGGCGAGCGCAGCAAGGCCGGCGACATGGTCGTCAATATCGCCCGTACTAAGAACTTGGGCAACCAGCGCTCCTCGACCTCCGACATCTCCGTGCAGTTAGTGCCGCCTCGCACCTTCTCTCTGGAAGAGGCGCTGGAGTACATCGCCGACGACGAGCTGGTGGAGATCACTCCCAAGAACATCCGCCTGCGCAAGCGTCTGCTCAACGCCACCGACCGCAAGAAGGCTGCCGTTCGCGCCGGTCAGGTCAACAAATAAGCGCTGGGGCTCACAACCGCCAATAAGAAAGGGCGCCGACCACGATGGTCGGCGCCCTTTTTGGTGCAAAGGGGTCAGGTTGCTTTGCGCCACCACAAAGGTGCCTGGCCCTTTTGTGGTGGTTGGCGGCTAGGCGGTGGGGAGTCCCGGCGTGTTGGAGGCTTGTTGGGGCTTGAGGTTGGCGTTGCGCCAGATGATCTGGATGGCGTAGCCGAGCGTGAAGACGAAGGCTACACCGCTGACAAAGTTGCCCATAAGAGGAAGTGCCGTGAGTGCGCCCGCGACGATACCGCCCACGGCGGCCATGGCGTAGCGGTTTTGGTTGTGTCCGACCATGCGGGCGATCGCGCACCCCGCAAAGGCGCTCGACACCAACGCGATGCCGATAACGCCGCACAAGAGGGCTCCGGCAAGCGACAGGCCGGCAATCGAGATAATCAGCAGCAGGACGGCGGGGACGACAGCAATCGTACCCAAAAGACCGCTCATCCACAGGGGCGTGGGGCGCTGGTGGAGCATTCCGGCGGCGCTGGCGGTCGCACGCGGAAAGACGAGCTCGAGCAACAGGGCGATAAAGCAAGTCGACAGGGCTGCGGCCACGATGCCGCCGATGGTGTCGTTAACCGTAGAGGTGTTCTCGTTCTCGGTGCGGTCGATCTTGAGCGCGCCGACCTCGGCTCCTGCGGCGCGCTCGGGGTCCTCGGAAACATGCGCGCTCACGGTGCCGGTGATGCGGGCGTTTTTACCCAAGATGAGCTTGTCGGCCCAGACCTCGACATCGCCATCGACGGTGCCGTCGATGGTTACCGTACTGCCTGCGAGCGCTGCCGACTTGGCAGAGCCGCGCAGGGCGACCGTTTCGCCTGCCGCGTAAAAACAGTTGGCGGTGCTGCCGGTGTTGAGCACGACATGCTGACCGGCTACCGTCACGCTGCCATCGATTGCGGTTTTGGAGATATCGATGGTACGCGCCGCCAGGCGAATGGCGCCGCCTACGGTGCAGTCGCGAATCGATAGGCTGTCGCCTGCCGCGATAATATCGCGGTCGATAGAGGTATCGTCCAGGTTAAGGTTTTGGCCGGCCCAGTACAGGTCGCCTTCGACGTCAGACGGATTCGAGTCAACTTCGGTTGCGAGTACGTTGCCGGCGGTGTCTGTGCCGGCGAATGACGCCGTGGGAAGTGCGGTCAGCGCAAGCGCGATCAGTGCGAATAGGAGGGCGATGCGGCCCTGTGCTTTACGGCACCGGGACGACGGTTCTAGGTTGCAAGGCATAGTGAATCCTTCGTTAGATACTCGACATGTATCTAACAGGGTACCCAACGTGCGGGCGCTCTAAAAGAACCTCTCGGTTGCATTTCGAAGGGTCGTGCCGTGCTGTCTACATTTTGCGATGTAAGAACCGCGCGATGTCTTCTTCGGTGGGGCTTTTGATGTCAAAACGCAGCGACAGCCAACGCAGACCCATGGTCACCGCGACGCACACGATGAGGGCGGTGATGTTGCTGACGAGTCCGCTCATGACGAGGCATACATAGCTTGCCGATCCGGCGATGGCCGCGATGGCATAAAAGTTAGTGCGTTGGAAAATACCCGGAACCACGCCCATAAAGCCGTCGCGCAGCATGCCGCCACCCACCGCGGTGAAGAAGCCCATCATAATGCAAACGACGGGTGCAAATCCGTAGACCAGTGCCTTGTCCGCGCCGGTTGCCGCATAGATGCCGACCGAGATGATGTCGAGCAGGGGAATGAGTTTCTCGGGTTTATCGACGATTGCCGGGAAGATGTAGATGATGGCTGCCGTGGCAATGGAAAGCGGCAGTGCCATCGGCTGGTTGAGGATGTAGACGTTGCCCACCTGCAGTGTCATGTCGCGTAAAAGACCGCCGCCCAGACCGCAGACCACCGCGAGCGCGACCGCGCCCACCAGGTCGAGCTTGTGGGCGCGCGCGACCAGCACGCCCGAGATCGATGCCGCGACAACGGCGAACATCTCGAGCCAAAAGGGGATAGCGACCATGGCATCCGAGGCATGTGAGGTAACGGTCATAGCGGCGGCGACGGGCAAGATGGAATCCTTCTGATTGCGGGTTTGGACAATGCCCGTACATAGTACATGTTTGACGGGTCTGGCGCCCCTATTGCTCGGTAAACGGTTGGGACTGGATGCGGGCGTGGCGTTGTTGGAATGCCAGGGGTCCAAAACATGTACGTCACCCTCCAAAAACGACATTTTTCGACATCTTTGGAGGCTGACGTACATGTTTGGATTGAGCTCGCAGCATGAGTGGATTGATTTACTCGCATCCGGTATATTTCCCCACTTCAACGGACATAAGAGTAGGATACCGGCTCAGAGCGAGAGGCCCTCAGTGGATACCCTGTTCTCATTTCGCATAAAACCGCATGGCTTGTCCATCATGCACCCCAGAATTTGGTTCAGTCTCTTGCACGGCACGACTACCAGATAGGCGCACGAGGCATCTCCACCCAGCAACGCGTTGTGCGCATACGACAGGCCCTTACCGACTGCGGCATTCCGTCCGATATGCTCAAGACTATCGATATTTCGGTTGTATTCGAATTCGAGCGAATTCGCACCAAAGGTGTCATTTGCCACATTCTTGGACAAAATCTTCCCTACGAGCATATTGACGAGTTGACGCCCGGAATCTTCATCATCGACGAAGCCTTCACCTTCGTGCTCGCTGCCGAGTGGATGGATAGGATCGAATATCTCGAATATGGCTATGAAGTTTGCGGCGATTATCGCATGAGGCTCAATCCCACCGACTCTTATACCGAGCAACCAGCCGCCACCTCCAAGAATGAAATAACCGAACTGCTCGATCGGCATCCCGGCAAACCCGGTGCCACACGTGCACGGCTCGCGCTCAGGCACATCTACGATCACTCAGCCTCGCCTATGGAGACCGCTTCGGCAATCGCCCTCTCGCTCCCAACAAACGAAGGCGGCGTTGGCATTCGAGGCATCGAACTCAACAAACCGCTCGAGATCCCTCAACGTCTCTGGCATTGCGCCAAAGCTCGAACGCTCAAAATCGATGCGCTCGTTACCTACAAGCGCAGGGAGCTCGGTATCGAATATAAGGGCGGTTTTCACGACGAGGTCGAGCGCAAGGGAGCGGATGCGGAACGAGAGGCGGTTCTCTCCCAAATGGGATATCGAATCGTTACGCTCACTTCGGCTCAGTTCAGCAGTCAGCTCGCCTTTCACCGCGCCATGAACAACATCCGCGAAGCACTCGGCATGCCTCGCTGTACCGACACCGGGTACCAGAGAAAACAGAACGAACTACGCAAGGCGCTTATCCGCAACTGGAAAGGCGTGCGAGACGAGGAGACACCTTCCGAATAGTGCCACTCTCGTGAGCTCAATCCAAATGTGTACGTCAGCCTTCAAAGATGTCGAAAAATGTCGGTTTTGGAGGGTGACGTACACGTTTTTGAGGGAGGGGCGGGTTCGAATCCCTCCTCCTCCACCGTATTTACTTGAACATGACTCGATAACAAAAAAGCCCCCGTTGCTGGGAGCTTTCTCAATCAAAATGGCGGAGGAGGAGGGATTCGAACCCTCGTGACCTTATACAGGCCAAACGGTTTTCGAGACCGCCGCATTCAACCACTCTGCCACCCCTCCGCGTGGGGTAAAAACAAAGCAGGCTCGAAGGCCTGCTTTGGAATTAACTGGCGGAGAGTCAGGGATTTGAACCCTGGAGACGCTTTTGACGCCTACACGATTTCCAATCGTGCTCCTTCGGCCACTCGGACAACTCTCCGTTAAATGCGAAAGTCAGTATACACGAGGAATTGCAAAGTGCAAACAGAAAAGTTGGCATTTTTTGAAACGCTTGGCTTCGTGACGGGATCCAGGAGGCCAAAAACGGCCTCTGACCAGCATGGCTGCATGCGGCAAAATGTTCAAAATGGGTATTTATATGCGACGTGGCAGCAATTTTAAAAAGCTGTGAACGGTGTTGCGAACCACTGGTATGCATTTCGCGACCACAGCTTTGCAATTGTTGACCTGCGGTTTGATTTGGTTTGTCCCCGCAGCGCCGTATCTTGTCCACAGATTCGTCAAGCATTTGGTCGGCATTTGGTTGGAAGACGCATGAAGTGCCGTGTGAGTATGGACATATGTGGAGGTCATGAGGTTGTAGCTGCATATTCTTGCAGCCTGGGAGGTTGAAAGATATTATTACCAAGTCTTTTCCTGCTTCAGGCGCACCTTCACGACCTGAAGCCACATTTGCCCAGAGGAGGTGACAATATGAAGGCTTATGAACTGCTGTTCTTTGTTGACCCGTCGCTCGACCCCGAGACTCGTCTCGCTGTTATGAAGCGTATCGATACCACGATCGCTGAGGGCGCTGGCAAGGTCGACTCCGTTGACGAGTGGGGCAAGCGCAAGCTCGCCTACGAGATCAACGACCTCACCGATGGTGACTACACCCTCATCAACTTCCACGCAGATCCTACCCAGATCGCCGAGCTTGATCGCGTCCTGCGCATCACCGACGCTGTGGTCCGCCACATGATCGTCCGTCGCGACGACCAGGAGTAAGACTGTCGTTTTGGACTGGGCTTGTGCCCCAAGAGGAAGTAGTGAGTTATGAGCATCAATCGAGTGAACATCACCGGTAATCTCACGCGTGATCCCGAGCTGCGCGCCACCGCCGGCGGAACCCAGGTTCTGTCCTTTGGCGTCGCCGTGAACGATCGTCGCCGCAACCCGCAGACTGGCGAGTGGGAGGACTATCCCAACTTTGTCGACTGCACTATGTTCGGCACGCGCGCCGAGGCCGTGAGCCGTTTCCTGGCAAAGGGAAATAAGGTCGCGATCGAGGGCAAGCTGCGCTACAGCTCTTGGGAGCGCGACGGCCAGCGCCGGAGCAAGCTTGAGGTCATCGTCGATGAGATCGAGTTTATGAGCTCTCGCGGTGGCCAGGGTGGCTACGATCAGGGCGGCTACGCCCCCGCAGCCCCTGCAGCGCCCGCACCTCGTCCTGCCGCACCGGTGGCTACGCCGCCCGCGGTCGACGTCTACGATGAGGACATCCCGTTTTAAGGGCTGTTCACCTATTTTTGAGTGAGAGGCGGCTTCGGTTCTCCGAAGTTGCCAAATGAAAGGTATTTTGACATGGCTAATGATTTTTCTGCACGTCAGCCGCGTCGTAAGTACTGCCAGTTCTGCAAGGAGAACACTGAGTTCATCGACTATAAGGACACTCAGCTTCTCCGTAAGTACATGACCGACCGTGGCAAGATCAAGCCCCGTCGCGTCACTGGCGCTTGCACGCAGCATCAGCATGACATCGCCAACGCCATCAAGCGCGCCCGCGAGATGGCTCTCCTGCCGTACACCGTCCCCGTGGTTTCCTCTCGTGGCAACCGCGACCGCGGCTAAGAAGGGAGACGCATCATGAAGGTTATTCTTCTCGATGAGATCAAGGGCAAGGGCGGCGAGGGTGACGTCGTAGAGGTCGCTCAGGGTTACGCTGAGAACTTCCTGTTCCCCAAGAAGCTCGCTGTTGCCGCCACCAAGGGCAACCTCAAGCAGCTTGACGAGCGTCGCAACAACATCGCCAAGCGTGAGGCCGTCCGTCTGGCTACCGCCAACGAGACCAAGGCTGCCTTCGAGGGCAAGACGGTCACCGTTGACGTCAAGGTCGGCGACGAGGGCATCCTCTTTGGCTCCGTTACCGCCGCTATGATCGCTGACGCCATCAAGGCTCAGCTCGGTATGGACATCGACCGCAAGCGCGTCGAGCTCGGTAAGCCCATCAAGGTTGCCGGTGCCCACACCGTTGCCATCTCGCTGTACCGCGAGATCAAGGCCGAGGTTGTCGTTCTCGTTGGCGTTACCGCCGAGGAGCTCGCTGCCGAGGCTGAGGCTGAGGAGGCCACTGAGGTCGCCGAGGCCGAGACCGCCGAGGTCGAGACTGAGGCTGCTGCCGAGTAGCATTTGCTGCAACGCAACAATCTTGTTCTAAGAAGGGCGCTCTGGGAGACCAGGGCGCCCTTTTGTTTTCTACGCTCAGCGAGCGCCATGGCAGGCGTTGCGGTGAAGTCCCAAATGCGGGACCGTTCATCCGTCTCGTTCGGTGATGATTGCCGGAGCGCGGCCCGTTTTGGGACCGTGGCTGATACTATGGATGCTCGCACGCGATATGAATGAGGATGCTCATGGCATACGACGATAGGGAGACGGGGTTGACGGTCGAGGACCGTGGCTCCAAGTTGGGTCTTCCCCAAAACCAAGATGCAGAGGCCAACGTACTGGCCGCCATGCTGCTATCGCCCGAGGTGGTCGAGGAAGCCCAGGTCGAGCTGCAGCCCTATGACTTCTACCGGCCCATTCATAAGACCATCTACACCGCGATGGTCGATATGTACAACAGCCGCATTCCCATCGACTCTATCTCGCTGATCGATTATCTGCGCAGCATCAACAAGCTTGATGCCGTGGGCGGCGAGGCCTACATTTTGGAGCTGATGGGTCAGACCCTGTCGCTCGTGAACTGGCAGCACCATGCCGCCATCGTTCGCCGCGATTCGATGCTGCGCGAGCTGATCGGCGCCACCAACGAGATCAACGCGCTGGCCTATAACGCCCCTACCGACACTAAAGAGGTCGTGGAGCTGGCCGAGAGCAAGCTGCTCAAGGTCACGGCACGCGAGGTCAAGTCGAGCTACAAGACGCTGACCGAGTTTATGGTCGAGGCCTATAACGAGGCCGAGGAAGTGTGCCAGGCCGGTGGACAGGCCGCGGGCGTGCCCACCGGCTTCCCGTCGCTCGACCGCATGCTTATGGGTTTCCGCGAGGGCCAGCTCATCATCATCGGCGCCCGCCCTGCTGTGGGTAAGACGTCGTTCGCTCTGAACCTGGCGCTGAATGCCGCCGCTGCGGGCTATACCGTCGGCTTCTTTTCGCTGGAGATGTCGGGCAAGGAAATTGCCCAGCGCCTGATTTGCGCCTACGCCATGATCTCGATCAGCGACTTCCGTACGGGCCGCATTAGCCCCGAGCAGTGGGCCAATATCAACGAGGCCACGCAGACCTTGTCCAAGCTCGATATTCTGATTGATGATACGCCCGGCACCACGGTGACCGAGATCCGCGCCAAGAGCCGCCGCATGCTCCACAACAAGGAGAAGGCCATCATCATCCTGGACTACCTGCAGCTGGTGAGCCCTCCGCCGGGACGTCGCTCCGAGAGCCGTACCGTCGAGGTCTCCGAGATGTCGCGTGGTCTGAAGATCATGGCCAAGGAGCTCAAGATTCCGTTGATCGCGCTGTCGCAGCTTTCGCGTCAGGTCGAGTCCCGTACCGGCAAGCGCCCGCAGCTGTCCGACCTGCGTGAATCGGGCTCCATCGAGCAGGACGCCGACATCGTTATGTTCTTGGACCGCTCCGCCGATGAGGCCGAGGCCTCGCGTGACGATCGACCCGACGAGGGCGTCACGCGTATCGTCGTGGCCAAGAACCGTTCGGGCCCGATCGGTGACGTCGACCTGATGTTCCTGCCGGCATCCACCAAGTTCTATGAGCTTGATGGGGCGCATACCGAGGAGTAGGACAGGCGCCCGTTGCACGGGTATACTGGGAATGTTTTGTGCTTCTACGTGCCAGCGTGGCGCGTAGACAGTCCATGAATGTAAGGAGTAAACATGCCGTCAACCGTTTTGGTCGGTGCCCAGTGGGGCGATGAGGGCAAGGGTAAGATCTGCGACCTGGTCGCCGGCGACTTCGATGCCGTCGTGCGCTACTCGGGAGGCAACAACGCCGGCCACACCATCGTCGTCAACGGCAAGAAGTACGGCCTGCACCAGGTGCCCTCCGGCATCATGTATTCCGACCATGTGTCGGTGATCGGTAACGGCTGCGTCGTCAACCCCAAGGTTGTCCTTGAGGAGATTGATATGTTCGAGGCCGACGGCATCACCACCAAGAACCTCAAGATCAGCGGCAACACGCACGTCATCATGCCGTACCACATCGATCTGGATGGTGCTTTTGAGCGGAAGCTCGGCAAGAAGAACATCGGTACCACCAAGCGCGGCATCGGTCCGTGCTACCAGGACAAGATGGCCCGCATCGGCCTGCGCATGCAGGACATGCTGGACGAGGCGCTGTTCCGCGACAAGCTGGAGACCGCTCTTGCCCGCGTGAATCCCGAGCTCGAGCTCATCTACCACCTGCCCACCTACACCGTGGACCAGATCTGCGATGAGTACCTGCCCATGGCCGAGCGCCTGCGCCCCTACATCACCGAGACGAGCCTGCTGCTCAACAACATGATCGATGAGGGCAAGGACCTGCTGTTCGAGGGCGCCCAGGCAACGCTGCTCGACATCGACCACGGCACCTATCCGTACGTGACGTCTTCTAACTGCACCGCCGGCGGCGCCATCACCGGCTCCGGCGTCGGTATGAAGAATGTCGACCGCGTGCTGGGCGTCATGAAGGCCTATATCACCCGCGTCGGTTCGGGTCCTATGCCCACCGAACTTTCCTATGAGTCCGAGGCCGGCCACACGCTGACCGAGGAAGGCTATGAGTATGGCGTGACCACCGGCCGTCGCCGTCGCTGCGGTTGGTTCGATGGTCCCATCGCCAACTACGCCTCGCGTGTCAACGGTCTCACCGACATCGCCCTGACCAAGCTCGACGTGCTTTCGGCCTTCGACACCATCAAGGTGTGCGTTGCCTATGACGTCGATGGCGAGCGCTACACGAGCGTGCCCGAGCACCAAGTGCGCTTTGAGCATGCCAAGCCCATCTACGAGGAGCTCCCGGGCTGGAAGTGCGACATCGCCGGCTGCCGCAGCTTTGATGAGCTGCCGCAGGAGGCTCAGGACTTCGTGGCGTTTATTGAGGATCTGGCACACACCCGCGTGACGTTTATCGGCGTCGGCGCCGGTCGCGAGCAGATCATCAACCGATTCTGGAAGTAATCGGCATTATTTGGTGATTGCGATATACCCCTTCGCAGCCCGGATGGGCGGCTGAGGGGTATATTTGCTTGTAATGGGCCCGCTTGGTTGGCGGGCCGTTCATCCATGGAGGAGGCACCCTTGAAGGCGGACACTCAAACCATCGACATCCTGTTGTTGGGCAGCGGCGGCCGCGAGCATGCTCTGGCAGCCAAGCTCGCAGCATCACCGCGCGCCGGCAAGCTCTACATCGCGCCGGGTAACGGCGGCACCGCGAGCTGTGGCGAGAACGTGGTTCTCGACGACTGCGATCCTGCGGCCGTGGCGGCGTTTGCCCAGAGCCACGGATGCGGACTCGTGGTGATTGGCCCCGAGGCTCCGCTCGTGGCGGGCGTGGCCGATGCCGTCCGCGCAGCGGGTATCCCGTGCTTTGGCCCGGGTGCCGAGGGTGCCCGGATGGAGGGCTCCAAGCTGTTCTCCAAGCAGCTCATGGAGCGCGCCGGCATTCCGACGGCCGCCTACGGCTCGTTTACTGACGAGGCTTCGGCTCTTGCCTATGTGCGCGAGCAGGGCGCTCCGCTGGTCGTGAAGGCTGACGGCCTGGCCGCCGGCAAGGGCGTTATCGTGGCGACTGAGCTCGAGCAGGCCGAGGAGGCCGTGCGCGAGTGCTTCGGTGGCACCTTTGGCGATGCCGGCAACACCGTTGTCATTGAGGAGATGCTGGTTGGCCCCGAGTGCTCGCTGCTGGCCTTTACCGACGGCAAGACCGTGCGCCCCATGGCCACCTCGCAGGACCACAAGCGCGCGCTCGAGGGCGACCGTGGCCCCAACACCGGCGGCATGGGCGTCTACAGCCCGGTGCCTATCGTGACCGACGAGGAGCACGCCACCATGGTGGCGGTCATGGAGCAGACCGTGGCCGAGCTCGCTGCCGAGGACATCGACTACCGCGGCTGCCTGTACGGCGGCTTTATGCTCACCCCCGCCGGCCCCAAGGTGCTGGAGTTCAACGCCCGCTTTGGCGACCCCGAGACGCAGGTCGTGCTGCCGCGCCTCAAGAACGACCTGGTCGAGGTTATGCTCGCCTGCGCCAACTGCGAGCTTGATCAGATTGAGCTCGATTGGCGTGACGAGTGGGCCGTGGCTGTTGTCCTGACGAGCGCGGGCTACCCCGGCAGCTACGAGAAGGGCAAAGTCATTACCGGCATCGCCGACGCCGAGGCCATGGAGAACGTGACCGTGTACCATGCCGGCACCGCCGTGGTGGACGGTCAGCTCGTGACCAACGGTGGCCGCGTGCTTGCCGTGACCGCGCTGGGCGACACGTTCGAGAACGCTCGCAACCTTGCCTACGAGGCCTGTGAGAAGATTGATTTTGAGGGCAAGACCCTGCGCCATGACATCGGTCTGCGCGCGCTGCGTGGCCGCGACGCCTGGGATGCCTAAAGTCCGAGAGGGATGAGACGGATGAGACGGATGGACGAGAAGAACGAAGAGCTCGTGGACGCGCAGATCGTCGAGGAAGATGGCCGCTCGTACGGACATGCCGAGGACGAGCCGGGTGGTGAGGTCGCTGACGAGCCGGTGCTGGTGCTGGGCGACGACGACCCGCACGATGCCGAGTTGCACGAGAAGATTCTTTCGGAGGAGTGCGCCTGGAAGGGCAAGATTCTCGACGTCCACCGTCTTGAGGTTGAGCTGCCCAACGGTCACCGCAGCGCCCGCGATGTGATTCGACATCCGGGCGCGGCGGCCGTCGTGGCGCTTACCGAGAGCGGCAAGATCGTGCTGGTGCGTCAGTATCGCACCGCCATCGACCGCGTGACGGTCGAGATTCCCGCCGGTAAGCTCGATCCGGGCGAGGATCCGCTCGATTGCGCCAAGCGTGAGCTGCACGAGGAGACGGGCTTTAGGGCCGGTCGCATTCGCTTTTTGACATCGATCGTCACGACCTGCGGCTTCTGTGACGAGATCATTCACATCTACCTGGCCACCAAGCTCGAGTTCGATGCACCCAACCCCGATGATGACGAGTTCGTCAACGTGGACCTCGTGCCGCTGCACGAGCTGATTGACGCCGTGCTCGACGGCAAGATCGAAGATGCCAAGACCGTCGTGGGCGCCTTGGCCTGCGATAGCATCGCGCATCGCCTGGGTGGTTCTGAGCTGTAACGAGCGGGGATGATCCCGCAGGTTTGTATAAGTCAGCGAAAGTGCTCCATTTGAGACAAGGTGGCTTAAAAGAGGAGGGAAGCGTATGGATATACGCGACCGACGATTGAAGGCCAGATTGTCCACATGGGGCACTTGCAGCGTCGAGACGAAACGCGGTTTGGTAAAACCGCGTAAGGTGATTATGCTTAAGAGGTTTCTGTCTTATTACAAGCCCCAGATGGGGCTTTTTATTGCCGATACTGTTTGTGCTCTGGTGCTTGCCGCCATCGACCTGGCGTTTCCCATTATTCTGCGCAATCTGACCGGCGGGCTCTTTACCCAGGGTCAGGCTGCTATTATGCAGGCGCTCGGTATGATCGCGGTTGGCTTGGTACTGATGTATGCCATCCGTTGCGCCTGTCGCTACTTTGTGAGTTACTGGGGCCACGTGATGGGCGCGCGCATGGAGTCCAAGATGCGCGAGGACCTGTTCGATCAGTATGAGCGCTTTAGCTTTGCGTACTTCGATCGCAACAGCTCGGGTGACATGATGAGCCGCGTGGTCAACGACCTGTTCGATATCTGCGAGGCGGCACACCACGTGCCCGAGTGGATTATCATCTGCGGCATCGAGATCGTCGGCTCGTTTGTGATCCTCTTTGCTATTGCCCCGGTGCTGGCGCTTGCCATGGCCGTGGTGACGGCGGCGTTTGCGATCATCATGTTTTGGCAGAACATGCGCATGCGCGAGGTCTTTAGCGACAACCGCACAAAGATCAGCGGTATTAATGCTCAGCTGCAGGATTCGCTGGCAGGCATGCGCGTGGTCAAGAGTTTTGCGAACGAGGAAGCTGAGCGCTCCAAGTTCCGCGCCTCTAACGACCGCTATCTTTCGTCCAAGGAGAATATGTATCACGCCATGGGCGTCTACACTGCGACGTATGGCCTGCTCTCGGGCGTGTTGTACGTGATCGTGGTGCTGCTGGGCGGTTGGCTGGTGGCGCAAGGCCAACTGCAGGCGGTCGATATGGCGACCTTCGCGCTCTACATTTCGCTGTTCTGCACCCCGCTCGAGACGCTTGTGAACTCGGCTGAGACGTATCAGAAGGCCATTGCCGGCTTTAAGCGCATGGACGAGGTACTTTCGACCGCCCCGGATATCCAGGACAAGCCGGATGCCGAGGACCTGCAGGTGACGGCTGGTGCGGTTGAATATCGCGACGTGTGCTTTAGCTACGAGGATGTTGAGCTGAGCAGCGGCGAAGAGGCTCGTCCCGTGATCGACCATATGGATCTGTCCATCAAGCCCGGACAGACCATTGCCCTGGTTGGCCCCTCGGGCGGTGGCAAGTCCACAACGTGTTCGCTGCTGCCGCGCTTTTACGACGTGGCTTCCGGATCCATTAGCATCGACGGTCAGGACGTGCGCGACGTGACGCAACAGAGTCTGCGCCGCGCCATTGGCCTGGTGCAACAGGATGTCTATCTGTTTGACGGTACGATTGGTGAGAACATCGCCTACGGCAAGCCGGGCGCCACGGCAGAAGAGGTCGCCGAGGCCGCCCGCCGCGCCAATATCGATGCCTTCATTGAGTCGCTGCCGCAGGGCTACGACACAGTCGTGGGCGAGCGCGGCAGCCGTCTTTCGGGCGGCCAGAAGCAGCGCGTAGCCATTGCGCGCGTGTTCCTCAAGAATCCCAAGATTCTTATCTTGGACGAGGCAACGAGTGCTCTGGATAACGAGAGCGAGGAAGCGGTGCAAGAGTCGCTCGAGCGCCTGGCGCGCGGTCGCACCACGATCATCATCGCCCACCGTCTCTCGACCATTAAGCATGCCGACGAGATTGCGACCGTCGAGCATGGTCGCGTTGTGGAACGTGGTACGCACGAGCGGCTTCTCGCCCGTGGCGGCACCTATGCCCGTTACTATCGAATGCAGTTCGAAGGTGCGCGTGCGCACGAGCTCGACTGATTGATATGACAGGAAGTATATGGCTGAGAAGAACCCTTTGACTCCGGAAGAAGTGACGGAGTTATTCTCCGAGATCGATGCATCCGGCGTTTTGGATCCGACGCTTGCCAAAAAGCGCACCGAGCGCATGCGCGAAAAAGAGGCTGCGGCCAAGCGCGGCGACAAGGCGACGCTGGCGCAGCTTCGCAGCGAAGATCGCGCAAGCCAGACAAGGCAGATCGACCCGCTGTCCGAGGACGACCCTTCGGGCTCGCAGGTGAGCCATACCATTACGAAGACCGCCGTGGCCGTAGTCATCGGCATTCTGGTGTTAATCGTGGGCATGCAGATTGGCTACGGCGTGATGCGCCGCCTGAACACTGCTAACCTGTCCGAGAGCGTTTCGGTGGATACCGTTTCCACGGCACTGAAGGGTGGCCTTGAGTGGGGTAACGGCTTTACGCAGTTTCCGCTCGACTTTAGCGTCGACGAGGCAGACGAGCGCACAGGCACGGTCGAGGTAACGGTGTTGGACACGTCGTCTGCCAACGAGCTCGAGCTGCTGTCCAACGGGCAGATTCAGGCCGCGGCACTTGCGACCAACGCGTTGCTCAACGATAAGATCGACCGCGTGGTGTACAACGTACACGCCTATATCGATGAGGACAGCAATATCCAGCATGATTCCTTCTTTGGCATGTTTCCCGCGCGGGGCCATCAGAGCGCCATTCTGACGTTCGTGTGGACCAAGAGCTCGTCAAATGCTACGAGCATCGACTGGAAGATGCGTATCGTGAGCATGGACGACACGATTGCCGAGCGCATCCAAAAGCAGGTGAACTCGGTATCGTCACTGATTGAGGACCCGGCGGTAAGCCAGACCAAGATCACGGAAGAAAAGGCCGAGCGCGACTTGGAGCATCGCCTGCACGGTCGCGAGATCTTCCGCGGCGGCAAGCCCGACCGCACGCCGTCCGATCTGCTGGAGCAGGATAAATAAGACGCCATCATCCCGCGGGGGCCAAGTGCCCGCGCGGGATGATTTTTCTGGGACGGGGATTAAAAAATCATTCTGAGAGCGGGACTTTGTCGCTGAGTAGTCAATTTGGGACGGGGCTATTTTAGCTACCACGGCCGGTGGTGCACCGGTTAGGTTGGTCGACGGCGTGGGTAGCTAAAATAGCCCCGTCCCAAATTGACTACTCGCCAACTGCATGCATGACAGAATGATTTTTTAATCCCCGTCCCAGAAAAATCATTATGCATAGAAAGTCATAATTGTCATTTCGTAAACATTTTGATGAAATTAACGCCATGGTGCATGCTTGCGGTTACAATACCGCAAGGCCTAACTACCAACCTTTAAGCCGGTCCGGAGAGACCGGGAAGGAGAATTATGGCGAACAACCATACTGCGGGCATTGCTGCCCGCACCTTCGCGCCCAGCGAGCTTTGCCAGCGTATGCTGGCAAAAACCAGCAAGGGCACCTGCGGTCCCTGCATCCTGTATCTTGAGGATGGGACCATTTTTTATGGCCGTGCATGTGGTGCCGAGGGTACCGCAACCGGCGAAGTCTGCTTCAACACCTCACTCGAGGGCTATTTTGAGGTTATGACCGACCCGAGCTATGCCGGCCAAATTGTAACCATGACCTATCCGCAGATCGGTAACTACGGCATCGACGAGACCGACGTCCAGTCGGCCTTCCCCGGCGATACCGATCGCCCCGCGAACGCTCCCGCCATGCGCGGCATGATCGTGCGCGACATGTGCGTCACGCCTTCCAACTGGCGCTCGGCCGTCAGCGTGTCGGAATACCTGCGTGCCCACGGCATCGTCGCCATCGAGGGCGTCGACACCCGCGCTCTTGTGCGCCACCTGCGCGACAACGGCTCCAAGATGGGTATTATCTCGACGGAAATCTTTGAAGTCGCCGAGCTTGCCGAGCGTCTGGCCGCAGCGCCGACGCTGGTGGGCGAGAACCTGGTCAAGACCGTGAGTTGCTCTGAGCCCCACGCTTTTGCCGCGATCGATCTGCCCGCTACGCATGGCTTTGCGCTTGCCCCTGCCGCTCCTGCCCGCCACAACGTGGTCGCCTACGACTGCGGCGTGAAGCGCGGCATCCTGGAGGGCCTCGTCCGCGCTGGCTGCGACCTTACCGTCGTGCCGTGGGATACGCCCGCGAGTGAGGTGCTCGACATGAATCCCGACGGCGTCTTTTTATCCAACGGCCCCGGCGACCCCGATGCCGTGGTGGAGACCTACGAGCAGGTGCAGCAGCTGATCGGCAAGGTGCCGGTCTTTGGCATTTGCCTTGGCCACCAGATGATCAGCTTGGCGTGCGGCGCCCAAATGGAAAAGCTTAAATTCGGTCACCGTGGCGGTAACCAGCCGGTTATGAACCTGGTGAGCCGTCGCGTGGAGATCACGGCGCAAAACCACGGCTTTGGCCTGCTGTTCCCCAGTCTGGGCAAACTGATCCCGGAGCTTTCCGGCGGCGAGACCGAGCATGCGGCCGATGGCGACCTGCGCGTCTGGGTGCGTCGCGGCATCGCGCCGGTCGTGATGAACGAGCGCTTCGGCCGCATTCGCCTGACGCACGTGAACCTCAACGACGGCACCGCCGAGGGCATCCAGCTGCTCGACGCCCCGTGCTTCTCGGTCCAGTACCACCCCGAGGCCTCGCCCGGTCCCACCGATGCCCACTATCTCTTTACCGCCTTTACGCGACTCATGGACGGCGAGGAGAACTACCTGGACATCGACACCGCGAAGGACCGCCTCGCCGGCTGGAATTTTGCCGATGGTGGTTCCGCCGCGACCAAGAACGAGGAGAACTAACATGCCTAAACGTACTGACATCAAGCGCATCCTCGTTATTGGTTCGGGCCCTATCGTTATTGGCCAGGCCTGTGAGTTCGACTACTCCGGCGCCCAGGCCTGCAAGGTGCTCAAGGAGGATGGCTTTGAGGTCATCCTGGTCAACTCCAACCCGGCGACCATCATGACCGACCCGGGTCTTGCCGACCGCACCTATGTCGAGCCCATCACCGCCGAGTTTATCGAGCGCGTGATCAAGAAAGAGCGCCCGGACGCGCTGCTGCCCACGCTGGGCGGCCAGACCGGTCTGAACGCCGCCGTCGAGCTGGCGAAAGACGGTACGCTCGACACGTACGGCGTCGAGATGATCGGTTGCGACCTGGCCGCCATCGAGCGTGGCGAGGACCGCAAACTCTTTAACGAGGCCATGGCCGAGATCGGCCTGGAGGTCGCGCGCTCGGGCTATGCCTACAGCGTGGCCGACGCCGAGGCTATCGCCGAGCGCGTAGGCTATCCCTGTGTACTGCGCCCGAGCTTTACCCTCGGTGGCGCCGGCGGCGGCATCGCTCACACCCACGAGGAGCTTGTCTCCATCGTGAGCCAGGGCCTTGAGCTCTCGCCTGCCCATGAGGTGCTGGTCGAGGAGTCCATCGAGGGTTGGAAAGAGTATGAGATGGAGGTCATGCGTGACCACGCCGGCAACGGCATCATCGTGTGCTCCATCGAGAATCTCGACCCCATGGGTGTGCACACCGGCGACTCCATCACCGTGGCGCCGGCGCAGACGCTCTCCGACCTTGAGTATCAGCGCATGCGTGTCGCCTCGCTCGCCATTCTGGAGAAGATTGGCGTCGAGACCGGCGGATCCAACGTGCAGTTTGCCGTGAACCCCCAGACCGGCCGCCTGATTGTCATCGAGATGAACCCGCGCGTGAGCCGTTCGTCCGCGCTGGCCTCCAAGGCAACGGGTTTCCCCATCGCTAAGGCCGCCGCGCGCCTTGCCGTGGGCTACACGCTCGACGAGATCGTCAACGACATTACCAAGGCAACGCCTGCCTGCTTTGAGCCCACGATTGACTACTGCGTCGTTAAGGTGCCGCGCTTTGCCTTCGAGAAGTTCAAGGGTACCGACCCCACGCTCACTACGCGCATGAAGGCCGTGGGCGAGATTATGGCGATCGGCCGCACCTTTGAGGAGGCCTTCGGTAAGGCCATGCGTTCGCTGGAGGACGGGCATCAGGGCATTTGCGTCGGCGGCAAGGAGGGTGCCGACAAGCTGAGCGACGACGAGCTCGCTCAGGCCGTGGCAACGCCGACCGAGCACCGCATCTTCTTTGTGGTCGAGGCCCTGCGTCGTGGCTGGGATGTTGCGCACATCCATGCCGTCTGCGGTATCGATCCGTGGTACCTCAACCGTATCAACGATATGGTGCAGGTTCAGGAGAGCATCCGCGGCCTGCGCGTGGAGGACATCGACGCCGACGCGATGCGCCTGCTTAAGCAGTATGGCACGAGCGATGCCGAGATTGCCACGCTGACCGGCTCGGACGAGCGCTTTGTGCGCGCTTACCGTAAGGGTCTGGGCGTGGTCCCCAGCATGAAGACGGTCGATACCTGCGCTGCGGAGTTCTCGAGCGCCACGGAGTACCATTACAAGACCTACGAGAATATCTTCCGCACGAGCTCGGACGCCAAAAAGTGCGTGGCTCCCGACGAGACCACGCCGGCGGACAAGCCCAAGGCGATGATCCTGGGCGCCGGCCCCAACCGTATCGGCCAGGGTATCGAGTTCGATTACTGCTGCGTGCACGCGAGCTACGCGCTGGCGGCCCGCGGCTTCGAGACCATCATGGTCAACTGCAACCCCGAGACCGTCTCGACTGACTACGACACCTCGGACCGCTTGTACTTTGAGCCGCTTACCTACGAGGACGTCATGGATGTCATCGATGTTGAGCGTCCCGACGGCGTCGTGGTGACGCTCGGTGGCCAGACCCCGCTTAAGCTGGCGCGCATGCTCGAGGAGAGCGGCGTGAACATCATGGGCACCAAGCCCGATGCCATCGACTTTGCCGAGGACCGCGAGCGCTTCGCCGCTCTGCTCGACAAGCTGGGCATCATGTACCCGCCGGCGGGCCAGGCCACCTCGTTTGAGGAGGCCGAGGCCGTGGCCGCGCACATTGGCTACCCGCTGCTGGTGCGTCCGAGCTACGTGCTGGGCGGCCGCGGCATGATGATCGCCTACGACGCCGAGCACCTGCGCGATTACATGGCCGAGGCTGCGCGCATTAGCCCCGACTACCCGGTGTACCTGGACCGCTTCCTGGAGGGTGCGATCGAGTCCGACGTCGACGCTCTGTGCGACGGCGAAGAGGTCTACATCGGCGGTATCCTGGAGCATATCGAGGAGGCCGGTATCCATTCCGGCGACTCTGCGACCTGCATTCCGCCGTTCAGCTTTAGCGAGAGCCTGCAGGCGAAGCTTCGCGAGACCACGCGCCGCATCGCGATGGCGCTGGGCGTACGCGGCCTGGTCAACGTGCAGTACGCTATCAAGGGCGAGACCGTCTACGTGATTGAGGCCAACCCGCGTGCCAGCCGTACCGTGCCGTTTATCTCCAAGGCCACCGGCGTGCCGCTGGCCAAGTGCGCGGCGCGCACCATGGCGGGTGATTCCATCGCGAGCCTGGGCCTGCCGAGCGACGAGCGTCAGCTGGACTGGTTCTGCATGAAGGAAGCCGTTATGCCCTGGGGCCGTTTCCCCGGTGCCGACGTTATCCTAGGGCCCGAGATGAAGTCGACGGGCGAGGTCATGGGTATCGCCAAGAGCTATCCCGAGGCATACGCCAAGACGCAGCTGGCGATTGACTACAAGCTGCCCGATCCGAGCGCCGGCAAGGTGTTCATCAGTGTGTGCGACCGCGACAAGCGCCATATCCTTTCGGTCGCCCGCATCCTGCGCTACCTGGGCTTTGATATCTGCTCCACCGAAGGTACGGCGCGCGTGCTGCGCGGCGGCAACGTGACCTGCGAGATCGTGGAAAAGATCAGCGGCCCACATGATGGCGAGCGCCCCAACATCGGCGACCTCATCGCCGATGGCAAGATCGCGGTGATTATCAACACGCCGTACGGCCCGGGTTCGCGCGGCGACGGCTATCTGTTGCGTACCGAGGCGGTGCGCCGCGGCGTAACCTGCGTGACCGCGATGTCCGCTGCCAACACGTACGTGAGTGCCATCGAGGCGGTGCGCGAGGACCAGCAGGGTCACGGCAGCGCCAACGACATGGGCATGGACGTCATCGCCCTGCAGGACCTGCCGCAGCACACGGTGTAATGTGACCTGGTCGGCCGGGGCGGCAGCCGGACACTTTCTCTCGGAAACTGGGCTTCGCGAAGTTTTCCGAGAGAAAGGACCGCCTCCCGCCCCGGCCTGCGGTGACTTGGCTGCACCGTGTGCTGCCGAAGGGACTTTGCGCGATGACTAGGGCTGAAAAAGAAAGTGAGTGTGGGCGCCGTCGTTCGTTTGAACGACGGTGCCCACGTTTTGGATTTATTGGGCTGTGGCGGTGAAGGTTGTTTTGTCGGCGGCGATGTGCACGTGCAACTTTGCCTGACCGTCGCAGCTGATGAGCACGCCTACCTCGAACGGGGTTCCCGTCTTGTCGTAGGTCGAACGCACGATGCGCATCGCCGCCTTACCGGTGTTCTGTCCCAAAAGACGCGCCTCATGCTTGTCGAGGTTGACTGTCTCGTAGACGGCATCGACGCTTGCGGGCAGGATGCCGGTCTTTTCCGCGATGTAGGCGTAGAGCGAGCCATCCACGTCTTTGCGCGTGAGCTCGGGGCAAAGTGACACGGGGATATAGACGTAGTTGAGCTCCATGGGTTTGTCGTTGGCGAGACGCAGGCGGCGAATCTCCCAGACGGGTGTCCCTTCGGGCACTTTGAGCCCGGAGGCGATGCCGCGGACGGCCGGTATGCTTGAAAAGGCGAGAATCTGCGAGCTCGGAACCCGTCCCGCTTCGCGCATCCGCGCGCTGAAATTCAGGGCCAGGTCGATGCCGGGTGCTGAAGTTTGGGGCTTGATGAACGTGCCCTGGCCGCGCTTGCGCACCACGCGCCCCTCGATGACGAGATCTTGGAAGCAACGGCGCACGGTCGCGCGCGATAACTCCAGCCGCTCACAGATTTCGAGCTCGCGTGGCAGCGGCGTCTTGGTGTCGAACGCCTGGCTGGCGATAAGCAGAGCGATTCGATGTTTAAGCTGGACATAGAGCGGCGTATCACCGCTGCGGTCGAAGGGTTCGGAGGCGAGAAACGAGATCATATCCATGGGGTACCTCCATGTCGTGGGCGTACGTGACATGGTCTGACACTGCGGGGCAAACCGGAGATGCCAGGCCCGATTCTTGCTGGTATGTATGGTGCATAAGGAACATAAAACATTTATCAGGCAATCTACCTGCTATTTTAAAAATAATTAGAAGAAAAAATAATTTAGGCACAAAAATAGTTGCTACCGTTAACCGATGAATAGTTGCCGTTCGCAGCTATTTTCTTGTACCGAACATGCCCCGGCGCAACAATAATCTCAGCAAAAAGCAAAGCCGTGCGACACACGGCAGGTCGAGAGGAGACCGCATGCGGTATCTGGTAATGGTCAGTCACGGAACGCTCGCTCCCGGACTGCACAGTGTCCTCAAGATGCTCGGCAATGACGCCCCGAACATCTTGTCGACGAGTCTCGTGGACGGCATGGGCGCTGACGAGTATGTCGAGAACGTCAAGGCGATGCTCGCTCCCGTTACCGCCGATGACGAGGTTGTCCTGCTTGGTGACATCCTGGGCGGATCGCCGCTCACCAATGCCATGAACACGCTGGCCGAGAAGGGTTTGCTCGCCCACACCATTGCCTTCGGCGGTATGAATCTGCCCATGGCTATGACCGCCATGATGGGGCTTGCCACCATGGACCTGGATTCCCTCAAGCAGATGATGCTGCAGGAGGGCAAGAACGGTATGTCCGAGCTCGTTGTCCCGACCGATGACGCCGACGACGAGGACGACGACATCTAGGCAGCGCATCCGCCCAAATTTTCGTGATGGAGCGGGGGTTAAGAGGAAAGACCCCCGGTGATAAAGAAAGGGAGAACGCATGATTTCGTTCATCCGTATTGATGACCGTATGATCCATGGACAGACCGTTACCCGTTGGGCCCTCGAGTATCCCTGCGACGGTCTTATCGCCGTCAACGACGCTGCAGCGTCCAACCCCGTGCTCAAGGAGGCCTACAAGAGTGCCTCGGGCAAGAAGACGTTCGTGTGGACCAAGGAGCACTTCAAGGAGGTCTCCGAGAAGGTTCTCAAGTCCGACACCAAGTACTTCCTGATCACCAAGAACCCGCTCGACATGAAGGAACTTCTCGTCGATTTTGGCTTTAAGCCCGGCATGGACCGCATCATCGTCGGTCCCTGCAACGATCGTCCCGGCACCACCAAGCTTGGCAACAACCAGTCGATCACGCAGGAAGAGGCCCAGGCGCTCGAGGATCTCACCAACGCCGGTTACACGGTCGAGTTCGCCCTTATCAAGGAGAAGTCCATCGGTGAGTGGCCCAAGTTCCGCGGTCAGTTTGGCTTCTAGTTAGGTGCCAGCCGCATTTTGGTATCTACAGCCCTTGGTGAAAGGGGCTGAGGAATAAAGAAAGGGGAAAGCATGGCAATCAATGCATTCCAAGCCGCGCTGTTCGGCCTGTTCGCCTGCCTGGCATCACTGCCTGGCATGGGCGGCACGACGATCGGCAACTACACTCTGGGTCGTCCTCTGGTCGCCGGCCTCATCGTCGGCATCATCATGGGCGATATGCAGACGGGTATCCTCGTCGGCGCTGCCATCCAGGTTGTCTACATCGCTCTCGTGACCCCCGGCGGAACCGTCTCCGCCGACGTCCGCGCCGTGTCCTATATCGGCATCCCGCTGGCGATCCTCGCCATCAAGAACTCGGGCATCGATCCCGCCTCCGCTGAGGCTGCCGGCATGGCCGCATCCCTCGGTGCCGCCGTCGGCACGCTCGGCACTGTGCTCTTCTATGGCACCGCCACCATCAACCTGGTGTGGCAGGGCATGGGCTGGAAGTGGCTCGAGAAGGGCGATCTCCACAAGCTCTACCTGGTCAACAACGTTCTGCCTTGGATCGGTCACATCGTCTGCTCGTTCCTCCCGACGTTCATCATCACCATGGGCGGCACCGCCATGGTCGACCTCATGAAGACCTACATGCCCATGGACGGCATCGCGATGAAGACGCTGTTTACCGTCGGCTCGCTGCTGCCTACCGTCGGTATCGCCATCCTGCTCAAGCAGGTCATCTCTAAGCCCACGGACTTCCTGACGTTCTTCTTCGGCTTCACCCTGTCCGCTGTTATGGGCTGCAACCTGATCGCCGCTGCCGGCATCGGCTGCTTCTTCGCCCTGATCAACTATGAGATCGCTTCGCTCAAGATCGACCTCGCAAACGCTCCCAAGGCAGCTATCGCCTCGGGCTCCGATGATGAGGAAGAGGAGGACATCTAATGGCAGAGAAGAAAAAGCTCTCTAAGAAAACGCTTGCCAAGTCGTTCCGCAACTGGTCCTATGGCAACCTGACTTGCTTCTCGCAGGAGCACATGCAGACCTTCGGTTACCTGTGCGCCATGCTTCCGATCGTCGAGGAGCTCTACGACACGCCCGAGGAGCAGAAGCAGGCCCTCCAGACCTACTCCGCGTTCTTCAACACCGAGCCGCAGATCGGCACCATGATTGTCGGCGTCACCGCCGGCCTCGAGGAGGCTCGCGCAAACGGCGAGGCCATCGACGACGACGCCATCAACGGCATCCGCGCCGGCCTCATGGGCCCGCTCGCCGGCCTTGGCGACTCGCTGATCGTCGGTACCCTGATCCCGATCCTGCTCGGTATCGCCCTCGGTCTCTCGACCGGCGGCTCTCCGCTCGGTGCCATCTTCTATATTGTCGTGTGGAACCTGCTCATGTTCCTTGGCATGCGCTTTGCCTACAACCAAGGCTATGAGCTCGGCGGCAAGGCGGTCGAGGCACTGGTCGGACCCAAGGCAAAGGCTCTTCGCGATTCCATCGTGATGGTCGGTACCATGGTCATCGGTGCCGTGGGCGCAACTTGGGTCTCCATCACCTGCAGCCCCAACCTGGTGCTGCCCGGCGGCGGTAAGTTCCAGGACACGCTCGACGGCATCTATCCGCACCTGCTGCCGATGATCTTCATCATCTTCTGCTGGTACATGATGACCAAGAAGAAGGTCAACCCCATAGTCATGATGCTGATCCTCGTTGTGATCGCATTCGTGGGCGTTGTTATTGGTTTCTTCGACCCGGCGCTGAGCTACTAGTCATCATCCTTTGACCCCCTGTAAGGCCGTGCGGCCTCAACCGCACGGCCTTCTGATTTTGCGCCGCCCTTCAAGGGCAATATGGCCAGCGACCTCCATCGCCTATACGACACCCGCTATATTGCTCTTGAAAGATGACGTATTCGATAAACGATGCACTTGCGCATAATGCACGCTTTGCACGAGGAGGACCATATGCACGAGAAACATGGACACGACCTTTCGCGCGACGACTTGATCCGCGAGGCAAAGATGCAGACCGATGCTATTCAGCGGCTCAACGTTTGGCTGCGCCTGGGCTATTCGCTCGTGGCGATTGGCTTTTTGATGGGGATGTGGGGTATGCAGGGAGGCCCCGGCTGGGGTGTCCCCGTGGGCATCGTGTGCCTGGTGGTGGGCACTCCGCTTTCGATTGTGCTTAAGGTTGGCACGACCAACGCCAAAAGGAATGTCGAGCGCATGCTCGAGGCCGCGGGTGTCGACGTTGAGGAGCTTATGCGACGCAAGAAGGACGAGCAATAGACTTCCGCGTTGGGGTATCATAAATAATTGTTGCGAATGTTAACTAATGTACGGCAAATGACGGTTTTATGGCCCTTCTAGAGTTGCAAAGGACAATATCCCCAGTGGATTACGATGACGTCGCTCGAAAACTGATTGTGTACTCACGTTCCCTTGCCAAGGGATCCTTGAGTGCTGCCGGCGGCGCCAGTGTGGGCGAGGCACCGGTTTTACAGTATCTATCGGGTATTGACGGTGATGTCATTCCCTCCGAGATTGCCAAGAAGCTGAAATTCTCCCGTGCGCGCATGTCGCATATCTTGGATTCACTCGAGAGTAAGGGTTACGTTCAGCGCAGGACTGATCCAAACGATCGTCGGCGTGTGCTGGTGAGCATTACCGAGGAAGGCCGTGATTTCGCGGCGAAAAAAAATGCCGAGAGTGTGGCATCGCTCTCGAAACAACTCTCGGCGCTCGGCGAGCACGATGCCCAGGAGCTCGTGCGCATCCTGAATAAAGCTTACAGCCTTACCTATGATGCCGACGACTACCTGGACAATCTATAAGGATAAAGACAGACATTTAGGTGCATCTTGAAATGCACCCGGGACAGTTGTGCCCATCAGCCACCGTCAACATCTCATTCCAAACCAAATCAGCCAACGTACGTCATGGCAATCCCCGGTAGGTTGCAGGATGGCGGCTAAGCCTTTCCCTCGGGAAACTTCGCGAAGCCCAGTTCCCGAGGGAAAGGTATGGTCTGTGTAATACCAGATAAACAGTACTTTTTTGCTAGATTGGTATTTGACTGAAGAACCAATTGGTATGGCTTATTAAGCCCACCTTGCCGTTGACGCTCATTTTACTGCCGCTGGTGGACTTCCGAACTTGGTTGCGCAAGTGCTCCCATATATTGATATGACCTAGTAGGTGGCTATCTGGTTACTACCAGTTGGCCCCTTGGTAACGGGTGGCCCCATTGTGCGGAATGTACCGAACATCCCCGTTTGATACGTTTTCCCATGCTGCCGGGGGGGGGCGTCCTCGGCATGTCGGAAGAAAGGAGCCCAGGTGCGCAGGAATTCCATTTTTACGAAACGGTGGGTGAAAGGAAGCGCGGTCCTCGTTGCCACTGCAGCGACGCTCGTGTTTGCCAATCCCCAGCAGGCGATTGCCACGCCACTCAAGGGCGTCGACTCAGCGACCGTGTCCCAGTCTGCCTCGAATGTCGTCGACATCGATTTCGCTGACGGCATCAAGGGCCGTATTACGTTCCTCGAGGACGGTATTTTCCGTTATAACGTCGACCCCAAGGGTGAGTTTTCCGATTACGCCACGCCGCGCAGTAAGTCCCACACGGCTAAAATCCAGGCTCAGCCCGATACCTCGGACACCTACAGCAAGCCGAGTGCGACGGTTGCCGACAAGGGCGACACTATCGAGATCACCGGCGGAAAGGCGACCGTGATCCTGGACAAGGCGACTGGCAAGATGAGTATCAAGTCAGGCGACCGTGTCGTGGTTTCCGAGTCCGCGTCCCTCGACCTTGATAAGAAGGGTACCGTCCAGACGCTCGCCAAGGAGAAGTCCGAGAACTTCTTTGGCGGCGGCACCCAGAACGGACGCTTCCTGCACACCAACCAGACCATCGCCATCTCCAACACGAACAACTGGACCGATGGCGGCGTTGCCTCGCCCAACCCGTTTTATTGGACGAGTGACGGCTACGGCGTACTCCGAAACACGTTTGCAGAGGGTTCCTACGACTTCGGTTCCACGGACTCATCGACGGTCACGACTTTGCACAGCGAGAATGAGTTTGATGCCTACTACTTCGTGGCGACCAACGAGGGCGCTTCGAATGTGGCAACCGAGATGCTGCAGGACTACTACAAGGTGACCGGTAACCCGGTACTGCTGCCCGAGTACGGGTTCTACCTTGGTCATCTTAATGCCTACAACCGTGATGGCTGGTCAACGACCTCGGGTCAAAAGAAGTGGGAGACCAAGGGCAGCAAGTCCTCGAGCGAGAAGGGCGACGTTAAGTACGAGTCTGGCATGTCGACGGGCTACAAGCTCGACGGCACACTTGCGGCCGAGACGCTCAACGGTGAGGGCCCTACGGTTGATACCGAGAACATGAAAGCGACCGATTTCGACCGCCAGTTCTCTGCTCGGCAGGTTATCGATGACTACGAGGACAACGACATGCCGCTCGGTTGGTTCCTGCCGAACGACGGCTACGGCGCCGGCTATGGCCAGAACGGTTACTACAAGACCGGCGGCGTCAACTCCGACGGAGCGAGCTCGGCCGACCGTCTTAACGCTGTGCGCGCCAATGTCGACAACCTTAAGAAGTTCACCGAGTATGCCAACTCCAAGGGTGTGAACACGGGCTTGTGGACCCAGTCCAACCTTGAGCCCGACAGCAACCCTGAGACCCCGTGGCATCTGCTTCGCGACTTCGACGCCGAGGTCAAGACGGGAGGCATCACTACCCTTAAGACCGACGTTGCCTGGGTTGGATCTGGCTACTCCTTTGGTCTTAATGGCATCAAGACAGCTTATGACACGGTGACGACCGGCGCTAACAAGCGCCCCAACATCATCACGCTCGATGGTTGGGCCGGCACGCAGCGCTTTGGTGGCATTTGGACCGGCGACCAGTATGGCGGTAACTGGGAGTACATTCGCTTCCATATCCCCACGTATATCGGTCAGAGTCTTTCGGGCAACCCCAACATCGGCTCCGACATGGATGGCATCTTTGGCGGCGACCCCATCATCTCTGCGCGTGACTACCAGTGGAAGACGTTCACGCCCTCTATGCTCGACATGGACGGTTGGGGCACCTACCGCAAATCGCCCATGACACACGGCGATCCCTACACAGGCATCTCGCGCTTCTACCTCAAGCTCAAGGCGCAGCTCATGCCCTATATCTACACGAGCGCGGCCTCGGCGGCCAACATCGACACGGGTAACGGCGATACCGGCCTGCCCATGATCCGCGCCATGCTGCTTTCTGACAACTCCGAGTACGCCGCAAGCACTTCGACGCAGTACCAGTATATGTTCGGTGAGAACTTCCTAGTGGCACCGGTGTATCAGGATACCCAGGCAGATGAGAACGGCAACGACATTCGCAATGGGATCTACCTCCCCAACTACGGCACCGACGAGAATCCCACCATCTGGATCGACTACTTCTCGGGTAAGCAGTATCGCGGCGGCCAGGTTCTCAACAACTACGAGGCTCCGCTTTGGAAGCTGCCGCTGTTTGTGAAGGCCAACGCTATCGTGCCGATGTACGCCGAGAACAACAACCCCGAGGCAGTGAGCGACACCAACACCAAGGGTACCGACCGCAGTCAGCGTATCGTCGAGTTCTTCGCCACCGAGGGCGACGGCACCTTTACGCAGTACGAGGACGACGGCTCCTCCATCGAAAACAACACGACTGAGGACGATTCCTACGGCACGATCGACAATATCTCCTACGGTGAGCATGTGAGCACCGTCTACAGCTCCAAGGCCGCAGGCGGCACCGCGACCTTTACCGCCGAGGCCTCGCAGGGCGGCTACAACGGCTACGACTCCAACCGCACCACGACCTTCGTGGCCAATGTGTCCGCCAAGCCCACGAGCGTTGTCGCCAAGAACGGCGGATCCGCACTCAACGTGGTTGAGGTCGACTCGCAGGAGACCTTTGACGCCGCGACCCCCGAGGCCGGCCAGGCGGTCTACTTCTACAGCGAGACCCCCAACCTCAACCACTACGGCAGCGATGCGGACGGCACCGAGGCCGAGCAGGGCGAGAGCTTCAACAACACCAAGATCACCACGAACCCCAAGGTCTACGTCAAGTTCGCGAAGACCGATGTTGCTGCAGCGGCGCAGACGCTTGAGCTGGGCGGTTTCGTGAACGCCGACGCCACGCTCACAGCCGATCGCCTCAACGAGAACCTCTCCGCACCCACGAACCTTGCTGCCCCCGAGGACGTCACGACCCCAACGAGCATCAAGCTCACCTGGGGAAAGGTCGATGGTGCTACCTCCTACGACCTTAAGGTCGACGGCACTGTGTTTGCCGTGGGTGATGCGGCCGAGTTCACGCACACCGACCTCGCCTACAATAGCAAGCACACCTACCAGATTCGTTCGCGCAACGCCGAGGGTTACTCCGCCTGGAGCGATGTGCTCGAGGCGAACTCCGCACTCGATCCGTGGCGGAACGTCCCCGACGCCGAGCAAATCACCTGGGAGGGCTCGCTTTACGGCAGCCATAAGGCCGAGCTCGCCTTCGACCATGAGTTCCAGTCGGGCGACGGCGGTTTCCACTCCGGTGGCAACGATCTGGGCAAGGCGCTTACCGTTGACTATGGACGCGCTTACAAGCTCGATAAGCTCGAGTACTATCCGCGCGATGACGCCGGCAACGGCACTGTGACCAAGATGCGTGTTGAGACGAGTCTCGATGGCGTCCACTGGACGAGCCAGGAGGTCGATTGGGCACGTTCCGCTGATTGTAAGACGGTAGCGTTTGACGGCACCGTGGCCGCCCGTTACGTGCGCATGACACCGCTCGCCTCGGTCGGCAATTTCTTCTCCGCGTCCGAGATTGCCATCTACAAGACCGACGGCACGGATGGCTTCGCCGTGGGCTCCAACCTCAACAAGGCCATGATCTCCGACGGAGACTACTCCAACATGAAGAACTATCTGGGCCTCGAGAATCGCGAGCCCGATACCCCGACGTTCGGTTCGCAGATCCGCGACCACTTCGCCGACCTCAACGATAACGGCGTTTACGACGTCTACGATTACTCGTTCACCATGGCGGGTCTTGACGGCGGCACTAAACAAAAGGGCAAGGTCGCAGGTTCGCTCGCGGTGATTCCGAGCAAGACCGAGGTCGAGGCCGGTGATGAGATCACCGTTGATATCTATGCGGCCGACGCCAAGAACGTCAACGCCCTGGGCGCTCTCGTCAACTTCAAGAGCGACCAGTTCGAGTTTGTGTCCGAGAGCATCGCGCAGGACGGCTCGACTGCCGGCATGGAGAACCTGTCTCGCGAGAAGGTCCAGTTCGCGGACAGAACGCAGACTATCAATCTCGCCTTTGCCAACCGCGGCGATGGCAAGCTCTACAACGGTACCGGCGCGGTGGCGAGTTTCAAGCTCAAGGCCAAGACCGCCGGCAAGGTCGAACTGCCCTCGACATCTTGGCTCATCGGTCCGGCATGCGACGCACTTGAGTTTGCGAGCGACGGCACGGTGACGATGCCGGATGTTCCTCAGCCAACGGTCGCCGAGTACGGTCAGGATGCCTTCAACATCACGATGACCAACGATGAGCTCACGACCGACGACGGGACCAACGTCGAGAAACTTATCCAGCAGAAGAGCTATAACGCGCTGTTCGATAATAACGAGGGCGACAACGGCTTTGAGTTCCTATGGAACTGGAACGGCAACTGGGACAGCGAGGGTAAGCTTCCGAGTTACGTGAAGCTTCCCACCACGATGACATTCGCATTTAAGACGCCGTCGAAACTCGATAGTGTCGAGGTCGTTAACCGCAACGGTGGCAACGGAACCGTGCAGAAGATCAAGGCTGTCGTGACGTTCGAGGATGGCTCGACCCAAGAGTTCGCGGGCGGGGAGTACGATTCCTTCTGGGCTCGCTACGCCTTTGGCCTCTCTGCCGAGAACAAGGGCAAGAAGGCGACCAAGGTCGAGGTCACGCCGCTTGAGGCATCGGGTGACCAGATGCTCACACTGCGTGAGGTCAACTTCAACTACACGCAGGGTGTCGAGGCCATCGATGGTGTCGAGCTGGGCAAGAACCAGACCGAGTTCTTTGAAGGCGACATTACGCCCGTCGCCGCCAAGGCTACGCCTGAGAGCGCTGGCTACCCCTATGTGACGGTGGAGAGCTCCGACCCCTCTGTGGTAAGCGTCTCCGCTGTTCAGGCTGGCGACAGCGTGAGCTACTACCTGCGTGCCAACAAGGCCGGCAAGGCAAAGATCACGGTGGCGTCGGTACTCGACCCCTCCAAGACCGCATCCTATGAGGTCGAGGTCAAGGCCGGTGTCGATACCTCTGCGCTCGTGGCAGCGCTTTCCAAGGCCGCGGGCTACAGCGAGTCCGTCTACACCAAGGATTCCTATGCAGCTCTCACCGCTGCGGTCGAGGCGGCTCAGAAGCTCCTCGACGGCGGCCAAGGCAGCTATAGCAAGAAGGATGTCGCAGACGCCACAGCCAAGATCGAGAAGGCAATCGACGGCCTCAAGATGCGCCCTGTCGATGAGAAGATTCTTATCAACACGCCCGAGAACCGCAAGAACGTCAAGGTGGCCGGCTTCTCGAGTGAGGCCGACTACGAGGGCAGCAACGCCGTCAACGCTCTCGACGGCGACGAGCGGACGCTTTGGCACAGCGACTGGGCCCATGGGACCGGTATGCCCCAGTATCTGAGTGTCGACCTGGGCCGCGACTACGATCTTACCGACGTTACATTCCTGCCGCGCCAGGACGGCGGCACTAACGGCGATATCTTCGAGGCCGAGATACTGGTCTCCGACACTGCCGACGGTTATGAGATGGGCACCGCCGCGTCGATGGGTACGTTCGCCTTCGACAACGACGGCCGCGTGCTCACCGACCGTGGCGACTGGAAACAGATGAGCTTTGGCGCCGCGCGCGGTCGCTACGTTACCGTCAAGGTGATTCACGCCGGCGGTGGCAACGTTGATGCCTACTGCAGCATGGCGGAGCTCAAGTTCTACGGTACGGCCGTCCCCGATCCGGTGGCGAAGGATGATCTCGCTACCGCGATCGAAAAGGTTGATGCCGAGATTGCTGCCGGCGACCTCAAGGCCGGTGACTACACCGAGGCCTCCTGGACGGCGCTCGAGAACGCCCTGGCGAGCGCCCGCGCCATCTTGAGCGACGAGAACGCCACGCAGGACGAGGTCGACCAGGCGCTCAGGGCGCTCGAGAGCGCCCGCGGCGCGCTCGAGAAGACCCCGGTGGCCCCGGTCGAGAATCCGACTAAGAAGCAGCTCAAGGCCCTGGTCAAGCAGGCGAAGGAGACTGACACCAGGGGCAAGACGGCCGAGTCTGTCAAGGCCCTGACGGATGCCATTACCTACGCCGAGGACGTCTTGGGTGATGAGAATGCTTCCGACACCCAGCTCCAGGCGGCCTATGACCAGCTCAAGCTGGCTATTGAGAGCCTCAAGGATGCCGATTCCGGCAATCAGGGCGGCTCGGGCAACCAGGGTTCCGGCAATGGCTCGAACGGCGGCAACCAGGCGGGCAAGCCCGCAGGCGACAAGGCCCAGGGCAGCAAGAAGAACGGTTCGGCGATTCCCAATACCGGAGACCAGACGGCGGCGACCGTCGCGACCGTCGGTGGTCTTGGCGCCATCATCGCCGCGATCGGCGCTTTCTTCCATCGTCGCAGCAAGGCTAAGTAGCCCCAGCAACAGCTAAGCAAGCGTGCCCGCCGTCCCACCCAAGGACGGTGGGCACGCTTTTTGAATGTAGGCAGAAAGCTCCGACCCTTCGGCCTTAATCTCGCAAAGCGTTCCGTCTCCCGCCGAACACATCAGCATCGGCGGCTATACTTGAATTATTTGCAGTTAAGGGTCGCGGATTGGCCGCGTCACCGCTCTCAACAGGAGGTCTTTGTTTATGGCAGATCAAAAGCCGGTTGTCGGGATCATCATGGGCTCCAAGTCCGATCTGGGTGTTATGGAAGGCTGCACCGCCGAGCTCGAGGCGCTCGGTGTGCCCTATGAGCTCGTCATTGCGAGCGCACACCGCACACCGGCGAAGGTCCACGAGTGGGCTTCGACTGCTGCCGATCGCGGTATCAAAGTGATTATCGCCGCCGCCGGCAAGGCCGCTCACCTGGGTGGTGTCGTGGCCGCCTTTACGCCGCTGCCGGTTATCGGCGTACCTATGAAGACGAGTGACCTGGGCGGTATGGATTCGCTGCTGTCGATGGTGCAGATGCCTTCGGGCGTGCCCGTGGCCTGCGTTGCCATCAACGGCGCCAAGAACGCCGCCATTTACGCCACGCAGATTCTGGGCGCATGCGACCCCGAGTACCGCAAGGTTATCGAGAAGATGAAGCAGGAGATGGCCGACGCCTAGGCGTTCCGCCGTTTCACCGCAGTATAAGGAGAGCCATGTCCGATTATCAGGGAAAACGATTCAAGGCTTCTCAGATTCCCGATCCGTCGAAGCCGGGTGCTGCCCATGCGGCACAGCAGGGTCGGACATCCTCTCCTCAGCAGCCGCGCGCGCCGCGCCCCGTGACACCGGCGACGCATCGTCGACAGGACGCGCCGGCCGCATATCGACCTTCATCTTATAGCACCGCTAAGAAGCCGCCCCGGTCTTCATCGCATGCCACGCCGTCGGATTACACCGAGTCGCCGCGTAAAAAGCGCCGCTCCATCATTCCTATTCTGCTCATCATCGTGGGCATCGGTCTGATTGTTGCCGCCGCTGCCATCTTTATCAATGCCCAGATTGGCTATAAGCAGGCGAGCGATTCGTATCAGAAAATCGAGAAGCAATATGTAAGCGATAAGGACGCCAGCGGCGTGCCGATTATCGACTTTGATGCACTTGCTCAGACGAACCCCGAGATTGTGGGTTGGATTTACGTGCCGGGAACCAACATCAACTATCCCGTGGTGCAGACCAACAACAACTCCAAATACCTCAACACGCTGTTCGATGGCACGTCTAACGCCTCGGGTGCCATCTTCTTGGATAGCGATGACACCGCGCCGGGAATGGTCGACCAGCAGACCACGATCTACGGCCACCATATGAACGATGGGTCGATGTTCAACGTGATTTCGGATACGACTGACCAGGCAACGTTCGATAGCGTTGAATATGTGTACTACATCACGCGCGATGCGACGTATAAGTTGCGTCCGCTGGCGACCAAGGTGGTCGAGGACACGTATGCCAAGGCGCGCACGACCAATTTTGAGGGCGACGACGGACTCAAGAACTACCTGTCCGAGATGCTCGACGGCGCTTCTGCCGTGGCGAGTGATGCCACCGATCGTGCCGCTTCGGCAACTAAGGTTGTAACGCTTGTGACCTGTCGTTCGCTGTCGCTGAGCAACACACGCGCCGTCATGGTACTCACGCCGGTCGAGGAATAAGTTGTTTGAGAGTAGCTAAAAAGGCCCCGTCCCAAATTGGCTACTCGACGACGGTAAGGGAGAAATGATGCTCGAGAGTGGCAAATTGATGCCTTCGATTGATGCTTGGCTGCGCGAGGCCAAGGCCGATGCTTCGGCGGCAGGCTGTGGGATGTATCTGACGCATAACGGTGTGGTGCGCGCGACGCCCAAGGCTGAGGTGCGCGGAGTCGAGACCGATGGCGTGGCGCCTGGGCATAAGGTGGGCGGCATGGTGTTTGGCTTCGATGCTCAGAAGGTGCAGGCTGCTATCGAGGCGACGCGTGCGATGCCGGGTATCGGCTATGTGCGTGTGTGGCTGGCAAGCGGCGAGCTTGCCGTAGGTGACGACATCATGCTCGTGCTCATCGGCGGGGACATTCGCCCGCACGTGGTCGATGCGCTGCAGGCGCTCGTTGGCACCATTAAGAACGAATGCGTGAGTGAGGTCGAGCGCGAGGCGTAGAGGCTTGCGTCGATAGAAGGATCGTTTATAAAAATGCCCACCGGTACGTGTGATACCGGCGGGCATTTTGCGTTTTGGGCGCGGTGGGCGCTACACGCGCGTCGCATCCTTGGGGCTCATGGTCATGCTCTGGAAGCGGTTTTCCATGTACTCGTTATCGAAGTGCTCTCCGTAGAACTGTGCGACGGGAATGTCCGGCTCCGTGCCGTTAACGCGCTGGTACCAGTAGTCGAGCGACTGCAGCGTCATGACGCCGTCGACCAGCATGATAACGGTAAAGATGACGGTGGCCGAGTAGCGGCTCTTCCAGGGGATCTTGTTGATAAGCTTAAGCAGCCTCGGCAGCAGCAGCTTGATCCAGATGAGGCCGCCCAGGCCCCACAGGCAGGCGAAGCCCGTGCAGGTGCGTCCGCCCGTGAGGACCACGAGCGGATCGGGCAAACCGAACAGCGTTATGTGCGAGTAGCTCCACGAGACCACGCCAAACGCGGTCTGCATAAACCAGCCCACGAACACCTCAAAGCTGGCGCCGAGCAGGGCGCTCACCAGGAAAATGATGATGGGGTTCTTTTTGTAGAAGCGGTTAAGCACCATGGTCATGAGCACGGCGCCAAATCCGTAGATGGGGCTGAAGGGGCCAAACAGCATGCCGGCGCGGTTCTGATAGACGCCCGGGTCGTCGACCGTCATGTGCCAGATGTCCTCGGCGATCAGGCCGAGTATGCAGCAGACAAAGAACACCCAGAACAGGTTGAAGTAGTTGAGCTTGATGTAGCCCTCGCCGGTTTCATCGCGGCCGAGCATGCCCTCGGCGGCGGCGTCGCGGTCGAGCATCTCCTGCAGGCGGCGCTGCAGTTCGCGCTCCTGACGCAGCGTGGGGTCGACGGTTGCCGAAAGTGCAACAAGGATGCCGAGCTGGATCGCGGGACGCAGCAGGAAGGGCCCGATGCCCTGGAGCATCACGTCGACCAAAAGCTCGACGACGGTGAATGCAATAAGGATGTAGGACAGGCGGGCGGCGTTGCGGCGCTGGTTTTTGATAAGGTCCAGGCCAAAGATGATTAGGATGACGGCACTTGCCGCAGAGAGCATGATGCCGGCGACGATAAGGCCGACTGCGACGAGCGTGTTGTCGCCGAGCTTTTCGGTGGCGTTGCCGTTAACAAGTGCCGTGATGACCTGCCACATAAAGGCAGCGACCGACGGGAGCGTGCCCACGCCGGAAAGGATGCACAGGACGGCGTACACCTTAATGATGAGGGGAATCTTCTTGACCTCTGTGGCGCTGGGGACGCTGGGGTCGAGTTCGTTTCGATCCATACAGAACCTTTCTCGCTTTGTTGTAGGTTATAAGGATACGCCGCCGACCTGCCAAAAGACAGGACGAACGTCCCAATTGCAACTTTGTAATCCCCAACGGTGGACGCGGCGGCCATCTGGGGGGCGCGGGCGCTTGCACTGGACAGACCGATAAAATGTTTGGCAACAAAACTGATTATTAGCTCGGTGGGCTTTTAAAAAGCGCTGTTCATGCGCGGGAGTGCTTGTCTTGCCGTGCGTATAATAGGGCAGGTAACGCCAAAAATACGAGGCTCTGAGGGGATACCATGTCTCAAGAAACCATCCGCGCGGCCGAGCGTGCCGCGGGACAGGTGAACACCATGTCGACGTATGATCCGGACTCCGACCAGCTGCATGAGGAATGTGGCATTTTCGGCGTATGGGCGCCCGATCGCGACGTGGCTCGACTGACGTACTTTGGCCTGCGTGCGCTGCAGCACCGTGGCCAGGAATCGGCTGGAATCGCCGTGGGTGACGGCGGCACGGTTATGGTCCGCAAAGACCTGGGCCTGCTCGACCGCGTGTTCTCCAACGCCGACCTGTCGACGCTCTCCGGCCAGCTGGCCGTGGGTCATGTGCGCTACGGCACTGCCGGCGCCAAGAGCTGGGAAGCCTCTCAGCCGCACCTCTCTACCATCAATAGCGTCATTATCGCGCTCGCGCACAACGGCACCCTCGTCAACACCGACGAGCTGCGCCGTCAGCTGATCGAGCTGGGCGTGCCGTTCCTCTCCAATTCGGATTCCGAGGTCGCGACCAAGCTTATCGGCTACTTCACCCAGCGTACGGGCCACCTGCGCGAGGGTATTCGCAAGACCATGGAGCTCGTGCGCGGCGGCTACGCCATGACGCTCATCAACGAGCAGGCGCTCTACGCATTCCGCGATCCACACGGCATTCGCCCGCTCGTGCTGGGCAAGCTGGTGGACGAGGGTCTGGACCAGGCCGATGCCGCAGCCGTTTCGCAGCTGCCGTCGCAGGACGGCGCCGCGACGGTCGACTCCGCCGTCCGTGTCACGCGCGCCGGCGGCTGGGTCGTTGCTTCCGAGACCTGCGCACTCGACATCGTGGGTGCCGAGTACGTCCGTGACGTCCGTCCCGGCGAGATCTTGCGCATCAGCGCCGAGGGTCTGGTATCCGAGCAGGGCGTGCCTGCAGCCGAAGAGCCCGCCAACTGCATTTTTGAGCAGGTCTACTTTGCCCGCCCCGACTCCATCATGAACGGCAAGAGCGTCTATGCCTGCCGTTACGACATGGGTCGTCAGCTGGCACATGAGGAGCCTGTCGAGGCCGACCTGGTCATCGGCGTGCCCGACTCCGGCCTGCCGCCTGCGGAGGGGTATTCGCACGAGAGCGGTATTCCCTTTGGCGAGGGCCTTATCAAGAACCGCTACGTGGGCCGTACGTTTATCGAGCCTACGCAGGAGTTGCGCGCCATGGGCGTGCGTATGAAACTCAACCCGCTGCGCGACAACATCGAGGGCAAGCGCCTGGTCGTCATCGACGACTCCATCGTGCGCGGCACCACCATGGTGCAGCTCGTCAAGATGCTGCGCAACGCCGGCGCCAAGGAGATTCATATCCGCATCAACTCGCCCGAGGTCATCTGGCCGTGCTTCTACGGTATCGATACCGACGTGCAGTCGCAGCTTATCAGCGCCAACAAGACGGTCGACGAGATTTGCGAGTATATCGGCGCCGATTCGCTGGCCTTCCTTTCGGTCGAGGGCCTGCTTAAGGTCATGCCCAAGGGCGGTTACTGCGATGCGTGCTTTACCGGCCGCTACCCCGTGGCGATTCCCGAGAGCTTTGGCCGCGACAAGTTTATGGAGGGCTTTAAGCCCCGCAACCTGGACAAGCCGCTGCACTTTGACGACGACGCCGTGATCGAGAAATACGACGACCGCAGCTGGGAAGAGGAGCACGGCGAGGCATAAAACCTGCCATATGGGGACAGGTTTATTTTGGTAGGTTTTACCTGCTGTTTTGTTGATATGACGGCGCGTGCTGTTATGGCGCGCGCCGAAATGAACGCAACTATGAGCACCGTTTGGCGCCCGTGCGGCGCCACGGTAGTGGGAGAGGAAGGCTCAGATGAGCGACAGCAAGCATGTGACGTACGAGGACGCCGGCGTCGACACCGCCGAGGGCGGCCGCGCCGTCGACGCGATTAAGCAGATGGTCAAGGACACTAACCGTTCCGAGGTTATCGGTGGCATCGGTGGCTTTGGCGGCCTGTTCTCGGCCGCTGCGCTCAAGGATATGGAAGACCCGATCCTGATTAGCGGTACCGACGGTGTGGGCACCAAGCTCGTGCTCGCCCAGATCATGGACCGTCACGAGACGGTTGGCCAGGACCTGGTCGCTATGTGCGTCAACGATATTCTGGCTTCGGGCGCCGAGCCGCTGTTCTTCCTGGACTACGTTGCCATCGGTCACATCGAGGCCGAGCACATGGCAAAGATTATCAAGGGTGTGGCCGACGGCTGCAAGCTCGCGGGCTGCGCGCTCGTGGGCGGTGAGATGGCCGAGCACCCGGGCGTCATGGCTCCTGCCGACTACGACCTTGCCGGATTTACCGTGGGCGTCGTCGACCGTCCCAAGATGCTCGACCCCGCAAACGTCCGCCCGGGCGATGTGATCCTGGGCCTGCCTTCCACCGGCGTGCACTCCAACGGCTACTCGCTCGTGCGTAAGGTCATTGGCGTCGACGGCGTTAAGCCGGGCACGCCCGAGGCCGTCGCTAAGGCCGAGGAGCTGAGCCGTCCGCTCGAGGAGCTCGGCGGTGCATCGCTGGCAGACGCTCTGTTGGCCCCCACGCGCATCTACGTCAAGCCGATCCTGGAGCTGCTGCGCGGCGGCGCCAACGTGCACGCCATCGCCCACATCACTGGCGGCGGTATTACCGAGAACCTCAACCGTGCGCTCGCCGATGACGTCGACGCCGTGGTCACCCGCAACGGTGCCGAGATGGGTTGGGACGTTCCGCCCGTCATCACCTACGTGTCGCGCCAGGCCGAGCTTGCGCCCAACGAGGCATGCAAGACCTTCAACATGGGCGTCGGCCTGTGTCTGATCGTCGCCCCCGAGGACGAGGCCGCCGTGACCGAGGCACTGGTCGCGCTGGGCGAGAAGCCGTTCCGCGTGGGCGAGTGCGTCGAGGGTTCCGGTAAGGTCGTGTACTCCGATGAGCGCTAACGAGCAGATGGCTGCTGCCGAGGGCCTGGACTTTGTGCCCTATACCCGTCCGACTGGCACCGATACGGCTGAGCCGCTCAAGATCGGTGTGCTCATCAGCGGTTCGGGTACCAACCTGCAGGCGCTGATCGACCTAATCGCCGCCGGCAAGCTCAACGCCTCGATTGAGCTTGTAGTGTCGAGCCGTCCTTCGGCCAAAGGCTTGCAGCGCGCCGAGCGTGCGGGCATCCAGACGCTCACGCTGTCCAAGGATATCTATGCCGACCCCATCGCGGCTGACGAGATCATCGCGCATGAGCTGCTCGAGCGCGGCTGCGAGTACGTGGTGATGGCCGGCTATATGCGCATGGTGCACACGCCGCTGCTGGCGGCGTTCCCCAATCGCGTGGTCAACCTGCATCCGGCGCTGCTGCCGAGCTTTACCGGTGCCCATGCGATTGACGATGCGTTTGCTCGCGGTGTCAAGGTGACCGGCGTGACCGTGCACTTTGCCAACGAGATCTACGACAACGGCCCCATCATCGCCCAGCGTGCGCTGGCTGTTGAGGAGGGCTGGGACGTCGACACGCTCGAGGAGCACATCCATGCGATCGAGCATGTGCTGTATCCCGAGGTCGTACAAATGCTCGCCGACGGTCGCGTCCACGTGCTGGAGAGCGGCAAGGTCGCAATTGACGCGCCCCGCGGCTAGCGGTGCACAGTACAATTTTAGTTGAGTGGTCAGGGTGGTCATTGGCGCCAAGGCGCGTGTGACCACCTTTTATTTTTGGTAGTCACCTGCGACGTTCTTGAATGACTAGTCGTTTAAGAACGCCGCAGGTGACTAGGCGAGAGAGGTGAGCGCATGGCGGATAACGAAGCTCTGTTTACGCCTGAGCTGGTGTTTTTTGATTGGGAGTGTGCGACGCCGGATGAGGTGTTTGCGCGCCTCGAGGGTGAGCTTGCTCCGCGCGGCTACATTGCCGAGGGTTGGCTCAACGCCGTCCGCACACGCGAGGACGCCTATCCTACGGGCCTCGCTATGCCGGCGGCAAACATCGCCATTCCGCATACCGATCCGGGATTTGTGGCCAAGCCCTATATCGCGGTGGTAAAGCCCGCCGCACCTGTGACGTTCAACGCGATGGCGGGCATGGGCGCCCCGGTGCCGGCGCAGATCGTCATCAATCTGGGCATCGCCGAGCCGGGCGGCCAGGTCGAGGCCCTGCAAGCGCTTATGAATATCTTTATGGATGCCGACGCTGCAGCCGATGTACTCGGCCAGACCACGCCCCAGGGCATGGTCGACGCCATCCGCCGCCACTTTTAAGGCCGGCACTGGGGGACTGTCCCTAACCGCCGGCAGAAAAGGAATGTCCCTAACTGTCAACTGCCAGACCTGTCCCCTTTGCACCAAAATGGTGCAGATTAACCCGTCTCCCATGCACCAGGTGTGTCGCGGGGGCTGCGTTGTGACACAATGGCGTTTGTTCGATTCGTGATGCGAAAGGCCAAACATGGCAAATAAGAAAAAGAACCCCGAGGTCGCGCCGACGCCCGAGCAACGGTCCCGCGCCGCCTCCAGCTCTCGCAAGAAGCAGCGCAAGACCTATGTGTCCAAGACCGTCAAGATTGTCCTGGTGGTCATCGGCGTGCTGGCGATGCTGCTCTCCGTCTCGGCCATGGCGTGCTCCGGCCTGATGTCGCAGACCGAAAGCGCCAGCTCGGGCTATAAGCTCACCGGTGGCGTGGCTGCCACTATCAACGGCACCAACCTCACCGAGGACACCGTGACCAAGCAGATCATGAGCATGCGCACGTCCTATGGCTACACCAAGGACAAGGACTGGGCACAGTACCTGGTCGACAACGACCTGACGCCCAAGAAGTACCGCAAACAGCTCATCGATTCCTACGCGCAGCAGATCCTGCTTCAGCAGGCGCAGAAGGAAAACGGCGTGACGGTGTCGGACAAGGAGGTCGAGAAGGCTTGGAAGGACGCGTGCAAGAGCGCGGGCGGCGCCAAGACCTTTAAGAAGACGCTTAAGACCTACGGCTACACCGAGGACACCTACAAGGATTCGCTCAAGGAGAGTCTGGCGCAGCAGAAGCTCAAGGATGCCGTGGCACCCACCAGCAAGCCCAAGGACAGCGAGATTGTCGATTACATCAATGAGAACCTGTCCAACTACAATGACGCCCGTCGTTCGTCGAATATCCTGATCAAGGTCGATTCTGACGCTTCCGACGAGGACAAGGCCGCCGCCAAGGCCAAGGCGCAGGAGTGCCTGGACAAGATTAACTCCGGCGAGCTGAGCTTTGAGGACGCCGTAAAGCAGTACTCCGACGATACCGGCTCCAAGGATAAGAAGGGCGATGTGGGCTGGGACAAGCTCACCACCTTCGTCGACAGCTATCAGGCGGCGCTCGAAGGCCTTAACAAGGGCGACGTGAGCGACGTCGTCGAGTCGACGTATGGTTACCACATCATCAAGTGCACCGACTACTTCCATGTCGATAGCCAGGTCGATGACATTAAACAGGTGCCCAAGGAAATCAAGAAGTATGTCTCCAACGTGGTGAAGACGCAGGCAGCAAGCGCCGCGTACAGCGATTGGCTGGAGCAGTACAAGAAAGACGCCGACATTACCGTCAACCCCATGCCCAAGGATGTGCCCTACAACGTGAGCCTGAAGGGCGTCACCAAGAGCTCGACCGACGATTCGTCGACGACTGAGTAATCATGGGGCGGTGCTCGCGCGAGTGCCGCCCACGCTATTAGAGAGGATTTGCAGATGACCAACGAAGAGCTGCAGAAGGAAATGATCGCGGCCATGAAGGCTAAGGACAAGGTTCGCCTGTCCATCATTCGCCAGGTCAAGGCCGAGGTGAAGAATATCGAGGTCAATGAGCGCCGCGATGTGACCGAGGAAGACGTCAACAGCATGATCAAGCGTCTGATTAAGCAGACGAGCGAGACGCTGGAGATGTCCATCAAGGCCGGCACCGACCAAGAGCGTACCGACAACCTGACCGAGCAGGTCAAGATTCTGGAGAGCCTTCTGCCCGCGCAGGTTTCGGGCGAGGAGCTCGAGGCCCTGATCGAGCAGGTCATCGCCGAGCTGGGCGCCACGTCCAAGAAGCAGATGGGCCAGGTCATGGGCGCTCTGGGTAAGGCCACTGGCGGCAACTTCGACAAGCCTGCCGCGGCCAAGATCGTCGGAGCCAAACTCGCGTAATTTGTTACGCGGTTTTACCAAACCGCGTAACGGCTCGACGCTGCAAACCCGTACACGCGGCAATCTGACGTTCAATTTCAAGGGCGCGACCATAAGGTCTGCGCCCTTTCATTTCACGTCACCTTGCTCGCGTGTACGGGTTTTCGCTGACTTATGCTCAACCACTCATTGGGGACAGACTTAAATGAGTGCCCGCTCATTGGGTGCTCATTTAAGTCTGTCCCCAATGAGTGCCTAATGAGTGGGTGGAAGATTGCGGGTTCTTTACGGGAATGTAGTGTGGGCTGCGGAAACGTGGTTCTTTCCGTACAATAGTTCAACTCGTGTAAACGCAGGGAAGGGACATTCATGGCAGACATGATCGAGATCAAGCATCTCAACAAGTACTTTGGCGACCTGCATGTGCTCAAAGATATCAACCTCACCGTCAAGCGCGGCGAGAAGCTCGTAATGATCGGGCCTTCCGGCTCGGGTAAGTCGACGCTCATCCGTTGCGTCGATTATCTGGAGGAGCCCACGTCGGGCGAGGTCATCATCGACGGTACGCCGCTTACCAAAAAGAACCACCTGGAGATGGCTCGCAAGTATAGTTCCATGGTGTTTCAGCAGTTCAACCTGTATCCCAACATGACGGTGCTCGGCAACCTGACGCTCGCGCCCATCAAGCTGCAAAAGAAGAGCAAGGAGGAGGCGACCGAGATCGCCATCGCCGCACTCAAGCGCGTCGGCATGGCGCATAAGGCCGGCGAGTATCCGCAGAATCTCTCGGGTGGTCAGCAGCAGCGCATCGCCATCGCCCGTGCCCTGTGCACCAAGCAGCCCATCATCCTGTTTGACGAGCCGACTTCGGCGCTCGACCCCGAGATGGTCCAGGAGGTTCTGGACGTTATGATTGAGCTCGCGCAGGAGGATATCACCATGATCTGCGTGACGCACGAGATGGGCTTTGCGCGCCAGGTGGCCGACCGCGTCATCTTTATGGAGGACGGCCGCATTCTGGAGGAGGGCACGCCCGAGCACTTCTTCGATAACCCCGAGAACCCGCGCTGCCGCGAGTTCCTGTCCAAGATTCTGCACTAGGCGCGGTGATGGACATGACGGATATGACGAGGGCGGCCGTGTCGCGCCGTCACTTTTTGCAGCTGGTTGGCGCCGGCATGCTTGCGCTGACGGGGACCGCGCTTACCGGTTGCGGTAACTCCGCCAGCGGCGAGGGCTCCGACAAGGGGTCTAAGCTTGCGGCCATTAAGTCGCGCGGCCATCTGAATGCCGGCGTTAAGAAGGATGTTCCCGGTTACGGCTATTACGACACCGCCAAGGGCCGCTTTGAGGGCATGGAAGTCGATTTGTGCTACCAGATCGCCGCTGCCGTCTTTGGCGTGAGCTACAAGGAGGCCCGCGCCCAGGAGCTTGTCGAGTTCACCGATGTAACGCCCAAGACGCGCGGCCCGCTGATCGATAACGGCCAACTCGACGTGGTCGCGGCGACCTACACCATCACCGACGAGCGCAAGAAGAGCTGGGATTTCTCGACGCCGTACCGCACCGACTACGTTGGACTCATGGTCAAGAAGCGTTCGGGCTTTACCTCGATTGAGGACCTGGACGGCAAGGTCATCGGCGTGAGCCAGGGTGCCACCACGCAGGGCCTGATCGAGCAGATGATCAAGGACAACGGCTTTAGCTGCAAGCCCGAGTTTAGGGCCTTTAGCGGCTACCCCATCATCAAGAGCTCGCTCGACGCCGGCAATATCGACGTCTTTGCCATGGACCGCTCCACGCTGGCCGGTTACATGAACGAGACCGTTGAGCTGCTGCAGCCCGAGGTCAAGTTTGGCGAGCAGGGCTACGGCGTGGCGACCAAGAAGGGCTGCGACCTTTCGGCCGTGGTCGATCAGGTGATTTGCGATCGTCTGGCCGACGGCTGGCTCGACCAAGAGGTCAAGACCTGGGGTCTTGTATAGGCGCATCGTCCAAGGAAGGAATCAAATGCTCGAAGGATTATTTGACGCCGACCGTTGGTCGACGACATTTCAAAACATGGGGCCCTTCTGGGAGGGCTTTGGCGTGACGCTACAGGTGGTCGTTGCCGGTCTGCTGCTGTCGCTGGTGCTGGGCACGCTGCTGGGTGTGTTCTCTACCACCCGTTCGCGCGTGCTGCGCGCCATAAGCCGCGTGTACGTGGAGTTTTACCAGAACACCCCGTTGCCCGTGCAGGTGCTCTTTATGTACATGGCTGGTCCGCAGTTTTTGCAGGCCATAACCGGTGCCGACCAGCCGGTGCGCATCGCGCCGTTCGTGCTGGGCTTCTTGGGCGTGGGCCTGTATCACGCGGCCTACATTTCGGAGGTCATCCGCACTGGTATCGAGGCGGTTCCGCGCGGTCAGATGGAGGCGGCCCAGAGCCAGGGCTTCACCCGTGCGCAGGCGTACTGGTACATCGTGCTGCCCCAGACATTCAAGATCATTCTGCCGCCGCTGTGTAACCAGGCGCTCAACCTGGTCAAAAATACGTCGGTGCTGGCGCTTGTGGCCGGCGGCGACCTTATGTACCGTTCCGACAACTTTGTGAGTCTGTACGGTTACCTGCAGGGGTACATCGTCTGCTGCCTTATGTACTTCATTATCTGCTTTCCGCTCGCCATGCTGGTGCAGTGGCTCGAGCGCCGCTCCAAGGAGCGTCCGCGCGGTGTGAGCCTGGCCGAGCTGGGGCTCGACAACGTAGAGGAGGCCTAGCGCATGGAAATCTTCAACGCGACCAACCTGCTCTACATTTGGGGCGGCTTTGTTAAGACCATAGAGATCTCGGCGCTGTCGATCTTTTTCTCGCTCATCTTTGGCACGGTGCTGGCGCTCGTTAAAAGCTATGCGCCCCGCCCATTCCGTATTCTGGTGAGCGCCTATATCGAGCTGTTCCGCTGCACGCCGAACCTGCTGTGGATCCTGTTTATCTACTTTACGGTGCAGGGTTTGGACATTGTGATTTCGACCATTGCCTTTACGCTGTTTACCAGCGCCGTTATGGCCGAGATTGTGCGCGGCGGTCTCAACTCGATTCCGCGCGGCCAGTTTGAGGCAGCGCAGAGCCAGGGCTTTGGCTTCTTTGCCACCATGCGCTACATCATTCTGCCGCAGACGTTTAAGACGATCATTCCGGCGCTGTTTAGCCAGTGCACGACCGTCATCAAGGACAGCTCGTATCTTTCGGGGATTAACGTGGCCGAGCTCATGTACACGGCAAACGTCGTGATGGCCCATGCGATCGACCTGTCGCAGGTGCTTATGCTCTACGGCCTGGTGTTTGCGATGTACTTTGTGCTCAACTTTGGTATCTCGCTGCTGGTTCGCGCATATCAGAGGCGAATGGTGGCAGCGTAGAATGTGGCAAAGGGACAGCCCCTTTGTCACATAGAGAAAGGAATCGCGATGAGCGATCTGGAGAATAAGAAGAATCCTGTGGTCATTACCATCGCGCGCGACTTTGGCGCCGAGGGCCACGAGATTGGTCGCATGCTTGCCGACGAGTTGGGGATTCCGCTGTATGACAACGAGCTGCTGGTGCGTGCGTCGCTGCGCGCGGGCGAGTCGCTCGATAAGATGGCCGCCTACGACGAGCGTCTGGCCGTGGAGAACATGGCGTTTCTGCCCGACCGCTACGATGCGCGTTCGTACTCGGACAAGTTGTTCCAGAAGATGAGCCAGGTGATTTTGGACCTGGGCGAGACCGAGAGCTGCATTATCGAAGGCCGTCTGTCCGATTACCTGCTTCGCAACAACCCCAACCACATTGCCGTGCTGGTGACCGCTCCCTTTGAGGATCGCGTCGAGATTGTGCGCAAGAAGCGTGGCCTTAATAAAAAGAAGGGCGCCAAGCTGGTCAAGCAACAGCAGAAGGCGCGTGAGGCTTTTTACAAGCGCTACAGCGCCGGCAAGTGGAAGATGACGAGCGGTAAGGACATCGTCGTCAACCGCGCCAAGCTGGGCCGCGAGGGCTGCAAAGACGTTATCGCCGCTGCCTACCGCTACAAAGTCGCCCAGCTCGAAGACTAACCGACCAAAACCACCACAAAGGGGACAGGCACCTTTGTGGGGGTTTTGTTTTAGGCCGAGGGAAAGGCCTTGGCGGCAGTGCCTATCCTCGGCTTTTGCAAAATCTCGATCTGTAACACCAAGCCAGCGAAAATGGCTCTAACTGTTACAGATTTAGATGAACCGTTCGGCCGTCAGCCCAACGTCTTGATCTGTAACACCAGGCGGCATATTTGGTCTCTAACTGTTACAGATTGAGATGCGGCGTGGGCGGCCGGCACAATATCTCGATCTGTAACAACTGCAGGGCTCAACGGACTCCAGCTGTTACAGATTGAGACAAAACGACCGGGCAAGTCCCCAACCACCACAAAGGTGCCTGCCCCATCGTGGTGGTTGGGGCGGCCGGCATAGAAAAAAGTCCCCGCCGGGCGTGTGCTCGACGGGGACTTTGCCGTTTGATGGCTAGCGCTGTAGGTGATTACTCGCCCAGCAGGCTCTTGGTGATGGAAGCGGCGGCCTTCTTGCCGGCGCCCATCGCCAGAATGACCGTAGCGGCACCGGTGACGATGTCGCCGCCGGCCCAGATGCGGGGGTCGGTGGTCTGGCCGGTCTCCTCGTCGGCGACGATGTAGCCCCACTTGTTGAGCTCCATCTTGCCGCCGATCTTGGCAGCGAAGGGGTTGGCGTTGGTGCCGATAGCCGAGATCGCGACGTCGCAGGGGATCTCCTCGATGGCGCCCTCGATGGGCACCGGGCGACGACGGCCGGACTCGTCAGGCTCGCCGAGCTCCATCTTCTGGACCTTGACGGCGCACACGGAGCCGTCCTCGCCAGCGACAAACTCGAGCGGGGAGACGAGCGGCAGCACCTCGACGCCCTCGGCCTTGGCGTGGTGCAGCTCGGCGCGACGGCAGGGCATCTCGTCCTCGGTACGACGGTAGGCGATGATGGCGTGCTCGGCGCCCAGGCGCTTGGCGGTACGGACGGCGTCCATAGCCACGTTGCCGCCACCAAAGACGACGACGTTCTTGCCGTGCTTGGTGGGGGTGTCGTACTCGGGGAACTTGTTGGCCTTCATCAGGTTCACGCGGGTGAGGTACTCGTTAGCGAAGAAGACGTTGGGCAGGTTCTCGCCGGGGACGTTGAGGAACTTGGGCAGGCCGGCGCCGGTCGCCACGTAGATGGCGTCGAAGCCCTGCTCGAACAGCTCCTCGGCCGTGGCCATGTTGCCCACGACGGAGTTGTACTCAAACTTGACGCCCATGTCCTCCAGGCCGTCAATCTCGCGCTTGACGACTGCCTTGGGCAGACGGAACTCGGGGATGCCGTAGACCAGCACGCCGCCGCCGGTGAAGAAGGCCTCGAAGACGGTGACGTCAAAGCCGTTGCGGGCGAGCTCGCCGGCGCAGGTGATGCCGGACGGGCCAGAGCCGACGACGGCGACCTTCTTGCCGTTCTTGGGAGCCATCTTGGGCGTGGAGGCGAGCTCGGGGCGGTCGCCCAGGAAGCGCTCGAGCTGGCCGATGGCCACGGGCTCGGTCTTCTTGCCACGGATGCACTTGCCCTCGCACTGGTTCTCCTGCGGGCAGACGCGGCCGCAGATGGCGGGAAGCATGGAGTCCTCGCGGATGGTATCGAGAGCGCCGCCGAAGTCCTTCGCGCGGATCTGCTCGATAAAGCGGGGGATGTTGATGTTGACGGGGCAGCCCTCAACACAGAACGGCTTCTTGCAGTTGAGGCAGCGCTCGGCCTCAGCCAGCGCCATCTCCTCGGTGAAGCCCTTGTCGACGGGGCGGAAGTCGCAGGCGCGCTCGGCAGCCGGCTCCTCGTTATCGGGGGTGCGGGGCGACTTCATATCGGCAACGAAACGACCGTTAACTAGTGGCATGCGCAGCTCTTTTCCTCATAGGCCTTGAGGGACTCGCCCTCTTCGGAACGGTAAGCGGCCTGGCGGGCACGAAGGTCATCCCAGTCGACCAGGGTGGCATCGAAGTCGGGGCCGTCGACGCAAGCGAACTTGGTCACGCCGCCCACCTCGACGCGGCAGCAGCCGCACATACCGGTGCCGTCAACCATGATGGGGTTAAGCGACGCGGTGATGGGGGTGTCGTACTTCTGGGCGGTGAGGGTCGAGAACTTCATCATCGGAACGGGGCCGACGCAGAAGACCTGGCTCACGGCCTTGTCCTGCAGCAGGCGCTCCAGTGGAGCGGTGACAACGCCCTGCTCGCCGTAGGAGCCGTCGTCAGTGGTGATGTGGATGTGGTCCTCGTCGAGCAGCTCGCGGAACTGGTCCTCCATGAGCAGGAGGTCCTTGGTGCGGGCGCCCATGATGGCGTGCACCTCGTGACCGGTCTCGACCAGGTGCTTGGCGACCGGGAAGGCAATTGCCAGGCCGACGCCGCCGCCAATGACGGCGCAGGGGCCCTCGGCCATCTCGGTGGGAACGCCCAGCGGGCCCACGACGTCGCGCAGCGACTCGCCGGCCTCGTAGGTGGAAAGCATCTCGGTAGTCTTGCCGATCACCATGAAGATGAACTCGACCCAGCCCTCGTCACCGTTCCAGCCGGCCAGGGTAAACGGGACGCGCTCGCCCGTCTCGTTGGCGCGAACCATGAGGAACTGTCCAGCGTGCGCATGCTTGGCGATTGCGGGCGCCTCGATGCGGAACTTGAACACCTTCTCAGAGAACTGCGTCTTCTCCAGGATCTTATACATAGAACCCCTCTCTTGTTAGGGCGACCGAACCGTGCCTCCACGGAAATAGACGGCAGCCCGATTAGAACCGTACGCGCACAGGCGATGTGCAGACATACGGTGCAAATTATACCCTCATGGACATGCTGTTTACGTGTGTCTTCGGCGGTTGGGAAAAGGGTTTATCCACTTCGACCTACCAAATAGGGATAGGTTTATTTTGGTCGGTTTTATCAGGCAAAACGGCAAAGGGGGCCGGCCTCGGGTTGTGATGAGGCCGGCCCCCTTTGGGGTGTTATGCGTGTATGGCGGCGCGGGGTTTATTGCGATGCGGCCACCGGGGCGTTTCCGCAGATAAAACCTGCCAAAATAAACATCCCTAAACGGTAGGTTTTAGTGCTTGCCGTTGGCGGAGGCGGCGCCGTTGACGTGGTCGCGGGCGTAGATTACGCCGTGCACGATGGCCAGACCGGCGGCGTCGGCGGCGCGGGCGCAGGTGTCCTGGAAGGCCTCGGCCTCGCGGGCGCGCAGCTGCTTGAGCACATAGTCTGCCACGGCCATCTTGCCGGGAGGGTTGCCGATGCCGGTGCGGATACGGCTAAAGTCGCGGCTGCCCATCTTGTCGATGATGGAGCGCAGGCCGTTGTGGCCGGCGTGGCCACCGCCCACCTTGACGCGCACGTCACCGGCGGGGATGTCGAGCTCGTCGTGGATGACGAGCAGCTCCTCGGCCTTGATCTTGTACTCGCGGCAGAGCTTGGAGATGGGGCCACCCGAGGTATTCATATACGACTGCGGCTTGACCAGCACGATCTGGCGCTTGCCACCCTCTTCCTCGGGATCGTTGATGTTGATGAGTGCGACCTCGGCGCCGGCCTGGTTTTTCCAGTACGTGACGCCGGCCTGACGGGCCAGCTCGTCAATCGCCTTAAAGCCGGCGTTGTGGCGGGTCTCGGCATATTCCTCGCCCGGGTTGCCAAGCCCGGCAACCATGCGAATCTTAAGCGGCTGTGCAGCTGCCATGTTCATCCTTTCGTTGATTTGTCGCCTGCTATGGTGAGCGACCCTGTTGCCGCTGTCAAATGGAGGGTAATTGAGGGCGTTTGGGGGCGTTTGGACGGCCGTCGAAATCCGAGGTGGACAGTTAGTTCAGATACGTATAAGTTCTGAGGACTCGAATTACTCAATTCAATGCCGATACGTTGTTTTGGAGCTTTAGTTAGTCCATATGGCGCTGTTTTGAAGTCTACCCTGCCTTCAAATAGGGCGAATGGTATAGAGATAGCTGCAAAACAGTCTAATTCAATGCGTCCATTTATACGTATTTGAACTAACTGCCCAGCCCTGCTCGACGGCGCACGGGTGATTCGCCGTTTAGACGGGCGCGAGACCGACCCCGGCCCGCAGGGCGTTGAGCCATGCGGCTTGACGTTTGCGATAACCCTTGATGCGATAGCGGAACCGAACCCCAGCGAGTCGATGCATCATTTGTGCGAAGGCTTCGAGCGCAACAAGGTCTTTCATTTGGTCGCGATTGATAACCAGGACGTGGATGCCCATTGCCTTGAGTCCATTATTTCGATTGCCATCGTGGATGCGAGCGTTTTGAAGCTCATGCCCAATTCCGTTGTATTCGTTGTCGACTCCTGCAGCTGGGCAATATAAGTCGCAGATGGCATAGGGGATGCCCGAGGACATGTTGACCGCAAGAGTGTCGAAGTCGATTCGATGGTTGAGTAGCAGGCCTCCCATGGGCAGGCTGCAGCATCCGAATCCGCCAAAGCGCATGGGCGCGCCCAGGACGGCGAACATTAAGGACTCCGCTGGGGATGCGGATCCTGCTCGGGCGAGTCTGACGGCCGTGCGAAACGAGGCGTAGGAGCTACTTTTGGCAAACTGTGCGACTGCCTCGAGCTCATTTATGGTTGTGGCAGGCTCGCATTTGTAGTGCGCCTGTTCGTAGCGGGTTTCGTCTTGCTTTCCGGGTGCCGGCTGGCCGCCATGACAATCAAGATCGTCCATCGCTTCGGAGCTACCGGCCTTGGGCCACGTGTCGTCGTGGGCGATGGGGTAGGTTATCTCGGGCGGAAGGGAGTAGGACCCCAACAGCTCCATGAGAAGCATCAGGACTTTGGCTACAGGCTCATTCCTAGAGCACAACATGGCTGTCATGGCGGGAGACGTTGCGTAGATGTCGGCTTCGATGTGCATGATTGCTTCCGCGGGAAGCGGGGCGGTGATGCTGTGCTGGAGAAGACGTCCGTCGGGCCGTCTGTTGTTGCCGCCGGCAACAAGGAGATCTAGGCGCTCGGAGTCGTCTTCGCTCCAGGCGTCAAGCATCGCAAGAGCTACAAAGTCTATGGCGTCCTTGTTGGGAACACAACTTGCAAGGGCTTGTGCCTGTTGCCTGTCATCGATGATGCCCCACGGAAGCGCAGAGTACGCCCGTCGAGCGCGGCGAATTGCGCGGAGGGCGGAGAAATGTGAGATCACAGTGGTCATAGCTATAAAGTGCTAAGCCGTCGGCGAAATGATGCAGCCGTGGCGTTCTTTTCGCTCAAAGGGGCGTCGTGCGCCGCAGACGGTAGCAGATCGTGCGAGGGGCCTTGAAAAGCGGGGCTCAGGGCGCTTGTTTGACCTTGGAGGCATGGATCGAGATAGGTGTTGGACAGTTAGTTCAGATTTGTATGAGACGACTGAAGCGTTCCGCCATTGTCGAAGGGTTCGGTGGGCAAAATAGAGTGAATGGCATAGTGAAGACGTCCATAAGAGGAGAGATTGGCCGAGATTATGCCGGCAGGTGAACCTTTGGCGCATCAAGTGGTCCATGTGGGCGCCCAAGAAAATACAAATTTGAACTAATTGTCCAGGGAAGGTTGGCGAGGGATAGAAAAAGGGTCGGAAGCGAGCTTCCGACCCTTTAAAAGCATCAAAGATGATGCGATGCGTGGCGGGCTACAGCGCGAAGTCGCCGCCGACGAGCGTGGAGACGGGCTCCTCGTGGTAAACGGCGGAGATGGCCTGAGCGAACTCCTCGGCGACCGAGATAGTCTTGATCTTGCCGCCGACCTCGACGGGGATGGCGTCGGTGACGACGCACTCGACGATGGGGGCATCGTTCAGGCGCTCGATGGCCGGACCGGAGAAGATGCCGTGGGTGGCGCAGACGTAGATGTCACCGGCGCCCATAGCCTTGAGCTCCTTGACGTTGGCGCACAGGGTGCCAGCGGTGTCGATCATGTCGTCGTTGATGATGCAGGTCTTGCCCTTGATGTCACCGATGATGCCCATGACCTCGGCGGCGTTGTGGCGCGGACGGCCCTTGTGGGCGATGGCCAGGTCGCAGCCGAGCATGTCGGACAGCTTCTTGGCGGCCTTGGCGCGACCCACGTCGGGGGAGACGACAACCAGGTTGTCGGTGTCGAAGTGCATGTCGTTGTAGTACTGGCCAAACAGCGGCAGTGCGGACAGGTGGTTAACCGGGATATCGAAGAAGCCCTGGATCTGGCCCTGGTGCAGGTCGAGGGTGATAATGCGGTTGACGCCGGCGCGCTCGAGCAGGTTGGCGACGAGGCGGGCGGTGATGGGCTCGCGCGGGCCGGCCTTGCGGTCCTGGCGGGCATAGCCGTAGTGGGTGATAACGGCGGTGATGGAGCGGGCGGATGCGCGCTTGGCAGCGTCGGTGGCGATGAGCAGCTCCATGAGCATGTCGTTGACGTTGCCGCCGGCCACGGACTGAATCAGGAAGACGTCGGCGCCGCGGACGGTCTCGTCGTAGCGGGCGTAAATCTCACCATTGGCGAACTGCTTTAGCGTAAGGCCCGAAAGCTCGACCCCAAGGTACTCAGCAATCTTCTGAGCGAGGGGACGGTTGGAGGAACCGGAATACACGCGGATGGACTTGCGCATATTCTCCGACTTCTCGGGATCATTAATCGGCATTACCCTTCTCCTTTATACATCGAATGCCATATAGATGCCTTGTTGCATTGTAACCGCGCGGCGGGGTTTATCGGGTCCTGATAACGTCTTTACCGCCAACGGACACGAACCGACCACTCATCCGGTTGCGCAGGTCACGATAGAAAAAGGAGCCGCCCCCATGGAGCAGCTCCTTTTGTGCTTGGTAAAACGTTATACCTCGTCGTCCTCGTGCAGGCGGCGGCGGTAATCGGCGGCCCAGCCCTCAATATTTACCTGACGGGCGCGGCCCAGACCGAGCGCGTCTGCCGGGACCGGCTCGGTGATGACGGAGCCAGCGGCCACGAGCGCGCCGTCGCCGATCTGGGCGGGCGCGACCATCATGGTGTCGGAGCCAATGAAGGCGTCCTTGCCGATGACGGTCTTGTGCTTGTGCACGCCATCGTAGTTGCAGGTGATGGAGCCCGCGCCCACGTTGACGCCGGAGCCCATGGTGGTGTCGCCGATGTAGGACAGGTGCGGCACCTTTGAGCCCTCGCCGATCGTGGACTTCTTGATCTCCACGTGCGTGCCGGCCTTGGATCCGTCGAGCATGTGGGTGCCCGGGCGCAGGTAGGCGCGCGGGCCGCAGTCGACGCCGTTCTCGATGACGGCCTCGATGGCGATGGTCTCGTCGATGACGCAGCCGCTGCCGACGGTGGTGTCGGTGAGGCGGCTGTTGGGGCCGAGCTGGCACTCCTCGCCCACGGTGACGTGGCCGATCAGGTGCGTCTGCGGCCACACGACGGTATCGCGGCCGATAACGGCATCGGGGCCGATCCAGGCCTGCGTGGGGTCGATGAAGGTAACGCCCTCGGCCATCCAGTGCTCGTTGATGCGGTCGCGCGCGATGGCGGTGAGCTGTGCGAGCTGGATGCGGCTGTTGACGCCCAGGCCGTCGCGGTAGTCGTCGCAGTGGAAGATGGAGACAGCCTGGCCGTGGCCCTTGAGGATCTCGAGCATGTCGGGCAGATAGTACTCGGACTGCGCGTTGTCGTTGCCGATCTCGTTAATGTGGGCGGCGAGCTGCGCGCCGTCAAAGGCGTAGCAGCCGGCGTTGCACTCCAGCAGCGTGGCGGCCTGCTCGGGCGTGCAGTCCTTCTGCTCGATGATGCGCTCGATCTGACCATCGGCGCCCAGCTTGATGCGGCCGTAGCCGAAAGGATCGGGCGGGGTCATGGTCATGACGGTGCAGGCGAGCTCGCCGGTGGCGACGGTTTGCGCGAACTTGGCGACGGTGTCGGCGGTGATGAGCGGCAGGTCGCCGTTGAGCACGACGACGGGGCCTTGCGTGATGCCGCAGGCCTCGAGCGCGACCTTTACGGCGTGGCCGGTGCCCAGGCGCTCGGTCTGCTCGACGCACTCGACCTTGGTGGCGCTGTTGGCGTAGGCGCCGTCGATGAGGGCGCGCATCTCGTCGGCGTGGCTGCCGATGACGACCACGACGCGGCTGCAGCCGGCCTTGATGGTAGCGTCGACGATCCACTGGACCATGGGCTTACCCAGGATCTTGTGCGAAACCTTGCAGTGGTTCGACTTCATGCGGGTGCCCTCGCCGGCAGCGAGGATAATTGCGGTTGCGTCCATGTGATCTCCTGTTACGTTATAGAGACGTGTGTTTGGAAACGATACACGGCGCAATATGATACCGCAGGCATATGACGAGCGCGTAACGATTGGTTTGCGGCGGTTGAGGCTTGCGCCGCCGGCGTGGCGTTTGCACTGCGTGCGTGCGGCGTTGGCGGTGCTGCGGAGCTGTTGTTTGAGCGAGGGAACGGGGGTGCCCGTGGATATCATGCGAGAGGAATCGGGCAACGAGCCCGTCGCGGCATTCTCGATGTCGCATCCGGCTGTGCCGGCACTCTATATAGCGCTGACGCTGGGGCTCACTATGTTCTCGATGCAGCCGGTACTGATTGCGCTGTCACTTGCGGGCGGGCTGGCGTATGGATTTGCGACGCGTGGGGCTGCCCGCACGTTGGGGGCGCTTCGCTGGCAGCTGCCAGTGATTTTGATTATCGCGCTGGTCAATCCTCTGTTTAGCGCCTCGGGCTCGACGGAGCTGTTCCGTATTGGCATGCGCGCGGTGTATCTGGAGAGCATGGTATACGGCCTGTGCATGGGCGGGCTGTTTGTGGCGAGCGTGCTGTGGTTTGGGGCCGCGGCGTCGATGCTCGAATACGACAAGGTGCTCGCGCTGCTGGGTAATGCCGCACCGGTGATTGCGCTCATGATCTCGATGTGCATGAGGCTTATCCCGCAGTTTTTGCGCCGCGGTCGTACGGTGCTGGCGGTGCAGGATGCGATTGATGTGCCGGGCCGCGCGCCGGCCGACCCCGTACGCTCGCGCCTGCGGGCGTCGAGCGTGTTGATGGGCTGGGGCATGGAAGATTCGCTGGAGCGCGCGGACGCGATGCGCTCGCGCGGGTGGGGTGCTGCGACGCGTCGTACGACGTATGCGCGGTATCGACTGGGGCGCAGCGACGTTGCCGCGCTGGCCGGGCTCGCACTGTTTGGTGCTGTCGCGGTGGCGGTGGCGTGGACCGCGACGACGCAGTATTCGTTTTATCCGCAGCTCTCGGTTCCGGCGCCGTGGCTGGGCTATGTCGTGTACGCTGCCTGGATGATGCTGCCTTGCGCGTTGCACGCGATTGATGAGAAGAGGTTTGGCTGATGGCTCGGTTGGATAGGGGCCCGGTGTCGGGCGCGGCGTGCGGCCCGGATATTCCGGCGATTGAGGTGCAGGGCCTTAGTTTTGCCTATCCCGGGGCCGAGGCACCGGTGCTCGAGGGGCTTGATTGGCGTGTTCCCCAAGGTGCATTTGCGCTGCTTGTTGGCGGTACCGGATCGGGTAAGTCGACGCTGCTGTCGCTGCTCAAGCCCGAGATCGCTCCGGCGGGCGAGCGCACTGGTGATGCGCGCGTGCTGGGCGAGAACGTTGCCGACATGGACGTGCGGGCATCGGCGGAGCGCGTGGGCTATGTGTTCCAGGATCCCGAGAACCAGATCGTGTGCGAAACCGTGTGGCACGAGATGGCGTTTGGCCTGGAAAACTTGGGGCTAGCACGTGATGAGATGCGCCGTCGCGTAGCTGAGACCAGCTATTTCTTTGGGCTGGAGGATTGGCTCCACCGCGATACCGATACGCTTTCGGGCGGACGCAAGCAGCTGCTGTCGTTGGCGGCCGTGCTGGCCTTGCGCCCGCGCGTGCTGCTGCTCGACGAGCCCACGTCCCAGCTCGATCCTGTTGCCGAGAAAAATTTTCTGCACGCGCTGTTTCGCGTGAACCGCGAGCTGGGATGCACGGTTGTTGTGGCAACGCACCAGCCGCGCCCGATGCTTGAATACGCGACGTGCGCGTATCGGATTGAGGGCGGCCGCGTGCACGAGGTGGCCGATATGGCTTCTTTGGGACGCCGAGAATCGTTGTTTTCCGACGACATGTTGGGGTGGGGTGCCGTCCGATGTGCAAAAAACGGAGTATTCAGCAGGCGTGAGGACAATTTGGGCTCTCTGGAGCCGCCCGGGGACGTATCGAGCGCGAAAAAAAGTTCGGAATTGGACAAATCGTCCGAATTTGTGGAGCAAACGTCGCTCGAGAACGGCTCGGAAGCCTTCCCGCGCACGGATGGGAGCAGAATACTCCAAAAAATGCACGGCGGGTCGGCTACCACCCTGGCAGGGAGCTGGTTTCGCTACGATCGCGCGGGCGGCTGGGTGCTGCGCGGGCTCGACGTGGCGTTTTCGGCCGGTGCGGTGCATGCGATCGTGGGCGGCAACGGATGCGGTAAGTCGACGATGCTCTCGGTGCTGGCGAAGACCGCCAAGCTGCAGCGCGGCCGCATGGTGCGCGGAGCGGCCTCGGCGGCGCTGCTGCCTCAGAACCCCAAAGCATTGCTGGTTGCCGAGACGGTTCACGATGAGCTGATGGAATGGGCCTCGACCTGCGGATATGACGAGAACTTGGCGCGGGAGCGTGCGGCGCAACTGGGATTGGACGGCCTGGAGACGCGTCACCCCTACGACCTCTCGGGCGGACAGCGCCAGCTGCTCGCGCTGGCAAAGCTGCTGCTGATTGGCCCCGAGCTGCTGCTGCTTGACGAGCCCACGAAGGGCTTGGACCTGGAGAGCCGCCGCATCATCGCTCGCGCCCTGCGTGACCATGCGAAGGCTGGCGGCACCGTCATCATGGCTACGCACGATTTGGACTTTGCCGAGCAGGTCGCCGACGACATCGCCATGATGTTCGATGGCGAGATTGCCTGCATGGAGCCGCCGGCCGACTTCTTTGCCGACAACGTGTTTTATAGGGCGTGATGGGATGGCGGATTATCGCATCGTGCGCCTACTTGCAAAACTGGAGATACCGCTGCTGCTGGCGGTGCCAGCCGTGATGGCTTCGGCGTTGCTGGCGGGCGTTGAGCAGGCGGCGCTCGCCATGCTTGTCGTGGTGGCGCTGGTGCTTGCGCTGTTCTTTGCAGGCTATGAGGCGTCGCGACCGGGCCTGCGCCAGATTATGCCAACGCTGGTTCTGGCGGCGTTGGCCGCGGCGGGGCGCATCTTGTTTGGCCCCATTCCCGACTTTAAACCCGTGAGTGCCATCGCCATTATCGCGGGGGCGACGCTTGGTCGCCGCAATGGTTTTATGGTTGGCGCGCTGGCGGCGCTGACCAGCAATTTCTTTTGTGGACAGGGCATGTGGACGCCGTGGCAGATGTATGCCTGGGGGCTCGTGGGATACGTTGGCGGTGCGCTGGCGCATGCGGGTGCGTTCGACCGCGCCGACGGCACCGTGCGTATGCCGGCGCTGCTGACCTACGGCTTTGCTTCGGGTTTGCTGTACGGCGTTGTGATCAACGCCTACGACATTATCGGTTTTGTTCAACCGCTCACGTGGGCGGGTGCCATGGCGCGTCTTGCCACCGCCGTACCGTTCGATATCACGCACGGCCTTGCGACCTGCGTGTTTTTGGTCGCCCTGTACAAGCCTTGGTGTCGCCGCATCAACCGAGTCGTCGTGAAGTACGGACTGTAGGGCTGGTTGCGCCGGGGCGGGAATCAATACTGCCGAAGTGTCATTTTAAAACTATGCCGGTTTACGGGGCCAGATTGGCACAAGCAGACCATGCCGGCTATTTTTGAAATAGAGCAAGCCGTTTACCTGCGGTTTTATTATTTCGGAATTGCGTATGGTTGGGGGTTCGCGATTTAGCCCCGTAAACTGGCATAGTTTTGGAATGGCCGGCTGATATGACGGGCGTCGTGACCCTCAAGAGCCAAATTGATCCGTTTTCTTCCGTCTCCAGACGTCCCCGGGGAATCAGCTGAACTCGCCCGCCACGAAATCAGCCTATCTACTACGTTTGACCCGACACCCCCAAACACAACCGCGTTTTATGAAAAACCGCAGGCTTTCTACCTGCGGTTTTCTTTTTGCGTTGTTCGCTGTGGTTGAGGGTGGTGGCTTAAACGTAGTAGATGGGCGTGTTTCGTGGCGGATGGGTCACGTGGATACCACCACGAGGCCCAAAATGATTCGTTTTCCTCCGTCCCCAGGGGATCAGCTGGGGCTAGAGCTCTAGCGTGAGGGTGACGGGGCAGTGGTCGCTGCCGAAGATGTCGCCGCGGATGCCGGTGTCGCGTACGTTGTCGGCGATTGCGTCGCTTACCAGGAAGTAGTCGATGCGCCAGCCGGCGTTGTTCTTGCGGGCATTAAAGCGATAGCTCCACCAGCTGTAGACGCCCTCGACGTCGGGGTTTGCCGCGCGCCAGGTATCGGTAAAGCCGGCGTTGAGCAGCTCGGTAAACTTGCCGCGCTCCTCGTCCGAAAAGCCGGCGTTGCCGCGGTTGGACTTGGGGTTCTTAAGGTCGATCTCCTCGTGCGCCACGTTAAAGTCGCCGCAGGTCACGACGGGTTTGCCGGTCTCGCGCTCGAGCGCGTTCAAAAAGCCGCGGTAAGCATCGTCCCAGGCCATGCGCACGTCGATGCGGGCGAGTTCGTTTTGCGCGTTGGGAGTGTAGACATCCACAAACCAGAACTTGTCGAACTCCAGCGCGCAGACGCGGCCCTCGGTTGCGGCTTGGGCGACGAGTACGGCCGCCTCGTTCTCGCCGGCGTAGGGTAGCAGTGCGTCGGCGTGCAGCACGCGCAGCGGTTCCTGGCGGCTAAAGACCGCAGTGCCCGAATAGCCTTTACGCTCGGCGTAGCTCCAGGTTTGGTGATAGCCGGGCAGGTCAATATCGACCTGGCCTTCTTGCAACTTGGTCTCTTGCAGCGCCAGGATATCGACGTCGAGTTCTTGCGCGATCTGGATAAAGCTCGGGTCCTTTTTGAGCACGGCGCGCAGGCCGTTGACGTTCCACGAGGCGAAAGTGTAAGTCTGAGGCATGGTGTCCTTTCGACGGGGTTGGCAGGCTTAAGATTAGCGCAACAGGGGCGGGGTGGGCTCCGCGCATGCTGACTTAAAGGTCGCATGCTGGGACATCGCCCGGCGCTGCCCGACCAGCAGGGACGGAGAACTCATATGACGCAGGCAATAACGGATTCCAAGCAGGCCTCCGCCGCGCTGGCGGAGCTGTTCGACACCCACGAGCGCGTGGTCTTCTTTGGCGGCGCGGGTGTTTCCACGGCGAGCGGCATCCCCGATTTCCGCAGCGTGGATGGCCTGTACCACCAGCAGTTTGCCTACCCGCCCGAGACCATGCTCTCGCATAGCTTTTATGAGGCGCATCCGGCCGAGTTCTTCGACTTCTACCGCACCAAGATGATCGCGCTTGGCGCTAAGCCCAATCGCTGCCACACCAAGCTGGCCGAGCTGGAGCGCGCCGGCAAGCTAAATGCCGTGGTGACGCAAAACATTGACGGCCTGCATCAGATGGCAGGATCGCAGCGTGTGTTCGAGCTGCACGGCTCGGTCCATCGCAACATTTGCCAGTCGTGCGGCGCGGTCTATAGTGCCGAGTGGATTTGCTCGCGCGAGCACGAGGACGCCGCGGGCGTGCCCATGTGTCCTGCGTGCGGCGGGCGCATTAAGCCCGATGTGGTGCTCTACGAGGAGCCGCTCGATGAGTGCGTGCTGACCGGCGCCGTTGCCGCCATCGCCGCGGCCGATGCCCTCATTGTGGGCGGGACCTCGCTCGTGGTGTATCCGGCGGCGGGCCTTACGCGTTACTTTACCGGCGATACGCTGGCCATTTGCAATCTTGCTCCCACCGATCAGGATGCAAATGCCGACCTGCTGATTTCTTGCGACATCGCGGCTGCGTTTGCGTTTTAGCCCGCGTGCGCGGATACAATAGAAAGACTGATTGCAAAGCGACCCCGCCGCCTGCGCCCGAGCGCGGCGGCGCGGGCATTTGAGGAGGATGTTCATGGCGAACGATAGCAAGACATGGCGGTGCGGAAAGTACGAGCTCAGCTTTGACCGTCCGCGCATCATGGGCGTCCTCAACGTGACGCCCGATTCGTTTAGTGACGGCGGGGAGCACTTCGACCCGGATGCCGCCATCGAGTACGGCCTGGCGATGCTCGACGCCGGCGCCGACATCATCGACGTGGGCGGCGAGTCCACGCGCCCCGGCTTTACCCCGGTTAATCCCGACGAGGAGGCTCGCCGCGTGCTGCCCGTGGTGCGCGCGCTGGCCAAAGAGGGCGCCATCGTCTCGATCGACACGCGCCACGTGGCGGTTGCCAAGGCGGCCGTGCGCTGCGGCGCCTCGATCGTCAACGACGTGACGGGCTTCACCGACCCCAAGATGGTCGAGTTTGTCGCGACGAGCACCTGCGGCGTCATCGTGATGCACGCCGGCGAGGTCGCGGCGCCCACCCGCACGCATGCGACGGTGCAGCTCGATACCTCGGCCGCGGCGTTTGTTGCCGAGAAGGCGCGCGAAGCGGCTGCCGAGGCTGCGCGCGAGGCCGAGAAGCCTGCCCGCCGTCGCCGCGGCAAGCTGCTGGGCGAGCCCAAGACGGAGGCCAAGCTTCCGGGAGGCGTGGTGCAGCCCTCACTGCCGTTCGGCGATCCGGAGCCCGCGCCGGAGCCTACGGACGAGCAGAAGCAGGAGACGCCGGCCGCCGAAGAGACCGCCCCTGCTGCCGAGGCCGCCGCGACCCCTGAGCCCGCGCCGGAGCCCAATGACCACCTGGCTGCCATGATGCGCCGCAGCGCCCGCCGCGAGGAAGCCTACGTGCCCACCTCTCAGCTCCGCCGCTTCACCCTGCCCGATTCGGCGCCCATCATGCGCCGCGTCATGGGCTTCCTATCCGACCAGGCCCGCACGCTCATCCATGCCGGCGTGTCGCGCGACCGCATCTGCATCGATCCCGGCCCGGGCTTTGGCAAGACGGCCAACGAGGACATCGTCATCCAGCGCGAGACCGCCAAGATGGCGTCGCTGGGCTACCCGCTCATGTGTGCCGTGTCGCGCAAACGCTTTGTGGGCGCCGTCTCGGGCGTGACCGAGGCCGCCGCGCGCGATGCCGCCACGTTTGGCGTGTGCCTGGGCGCTATCCAGGCCGGTGCAAACATCGTGCGCGTGCACGACGCCACTGGCTTTGCGCAGTTCCTGAACGGTTACTGGGCTGTCGCCAAGCCGCAGCCGCGCCGTGCGTTTGTGGCCGTGGGCTCCAACCTGGGGCATCGTTGCGACAACATCCGCGCCGCACGTGACATGATCGCCGAGATTCCGCTCACCTGCGTGTCCAACTGCTCGCGCATCTACGAGAGCGAGCCGGCCTACGAGACGCGCCAGGACGCGTTTGCCAACGCCGTCATCGAGATTAAGACCGAGCTGGCGCCGTTGGTGCTGCTCGACGAGCTCATGAAGATCGAGGCCGAGCTGGGCCGCGACCGCTCCAAAAAGGCCAAGGCCAACGGTCCGCGCACCATCGACCTGGACCTGCTGTGGATGGACGGCGAGACCCACGGCGGCAAAAAGCTGCGCCTGCCGCATCCGCTGATCGGCGAGCGTGACTTTGTGCTGGTGCCGCTCGAGGACCTGATGCACGACCCGGCGCGGTTCTTCCGCTACAACGGCGTCGAGGTCAAGGAGCCCGAGGATCGCGTGGGCCATATCGTGGGCGAATTGGGGCGTATGTAGATGATTGAGATGAATGCCGTAGCTGTCGGTACCGAGCTCGACACCGCGCGCGACGCTGGTCGCGAGGGTGCGTCTGCGGGCTGGTGTGCTTGGAGCGCGGGCGAGACGTCGTTGACGTTTTCGCTGGTCGTGCGCCCGGACGTGAACATGCATGCCTTCCACGGCCTGCCGTTTGTGGCGGCGATGGGCATGATGGACGCGCTCGTGGGCACGGCGTCGACGCCGGGCCTGGGCCTTGCCGGCAAGGTGGGCATTGAGTGGCCGAGCAATATCGTGTGCGGCGCGCCCGCGTTCGAGACGTCGTTCGCGCGCGTCGCCGTCAACGGCGGTGCCGGTGCCGCGGGCATGTTCGGTGCCGTGACGGTGGATATTGAGCGTTCGGCGCTGAGCGAGCTCGGTGTAGATGTGGCCGACGAAGCGCTGGTCGAGGAGCTGGCTGCCGCCGTGCTGACCCGCGTGGACACCTGGGCGGTTGCCGCCAACACACCACAGGGCGCTGCCGGCCCGCTGGCTCCGGTGCTGGGTGAGTACTTCGATATGGTGCCGCTGCTGGGTCGTCAGGTTGCGGCGGTGTCGCCCAACGGTTTGCCGCTTGCGGTCGGTGTGTTTGCGGGCCTGGACATCTGGGGCCGCGCGACCATCAAGACCGATGCCGGCGAGCAGGAGTTTCCGCCCGAGGCCGTACGGATTCGCGGACTGTAACGCGAGGCGCCCGCGCTCAAAGATAACGATGACAACGAAGCCCTCTTCGGCCTGTGCCGGGGAGGGTTTCGCCTATCTGGTGAATGGGTTGCCAGCGCCCTATTCCTCAAAATTGAAAATTTTTCAGTTTTGAGGAATAGGCTTGGCGAACGTTTGCGGGGCTGTGACATCGGGCGTGCTCGACTTATGTCCCTGTTTTACCCCCAGCTTCTGCATGCGGCGGTAGATTTCGCAGATGCCCTTGATGGTGAGTTGGCCGTCCACCACGTCGAAGGCATCGGTCGAATCGGCGACGATGCCGGCGAGACCGCCCGTGGCGATAACGGTGGCATCCTCGCGGCCCAGCTCGCGCTTCATGCGCGCGACCAGGCCCTCGGCCATGGCGGCAGCGCCCACCACGGCGCCGACCTTGATGCACTCTTCGGTGTCGCGACCGATGGCGTGCTCGGGCGCCTCGAGCGGCACGCTGGCGAGCTTGGCGGCACGGGCGGCAAGCGCGTCCATGGAGATGCGGATGCCCGGCGCAATCGCCCCGCCAATGTAATAACCGTCCTCATCGATGACGTCGATATTGGTCGCGGTGCCAAAGTCCACCACGATTGCCGGCGCGCCGTAGAAAGTCTCGGCCGCAACGGCGTTGGCTACGCGGTCGGCGCCCACGGCCTGGGGGCGCGCCGCGCGCAGCTTGGTCACGGCGGCCGTCTGCGGCCCGATGACGATGGCGTCTGCCGCGATGCGGTTGGCCACGGCGTGCCATTCGCGCGAGAGTTGCGGCACCACGCCCGCAAAGGCGATCGCGTCAACCGTATCGAGCGAGAGGCCGTACATCTTAAAGAAACCCATCAGGAGCACGTGGATCTCGTCGGCGGTATAGGAGCGGTCGGTGGGCATACGCCACGACTGCACCAGCTCGTCTCCGTCGAACAGGCCCATGGCCGTCTGCGTGTTTCCCATATCGATAGCGAGCAGCATGTCTACTCCCAGTGTTGGCATAAAAGGACGCGCACCATTGTATACGCGCCGTCGACGGCGCTCGGCCGCGATTCGTTTACGGTGATAGGGGCTGAGGGGTTTAAATATGAAGGAATTATGCTCTACGAGATTTTCCTTGCCGTTTACCGAACTCCCGCGTAATATTCTTTCTTGCGCACATGAGGCGCCCAGACATTGCGGGGTGGAGCAGTCTGGTAGCTCGCCGGGCTCATAACCCGGAGGTCGTAGGTTCAAATCCTGCCCCCGCGACCAAGAACTTGCAGCTCGTCGGCCTAGCCGGCGAGCTTTTTTGTTATTCCGGGACCGTGTTTTCGGTCCAATTCTCGGCCTCTCAAACAAAATCTCGATCTGTAACATCTAGACCCGATTTGGGCGGCTAGGTGTTACAGATCGAGATGTTGAGTCCCCGCCTGGACGGTTTGTCTAAATCTGTAACACGAGGGATGGATTTTGCCGAGTAACTGTTACAGATTGAGATTTTCTGCCGGGACGGTTTTGGTTTGTCTCGATCTGCTCCAATGTGCCCTGCGTCTTTATGGGTCTTGCCACGTCGTTCTTCACGTTTATGCTGCAGCAGCCGATCAACTTTGGCCACCTCTTCGCATTCTGGGCCTTTGGAATCGCGCTCGCGGTTTGCCTGGTTATGTCGGGAACGCTCGTGTGCTCGGCAATCTTTGGAAAAGAGCGCGCTATTCAGGCGCTTACGCCGCTCGATGTGCTCGAGGCACGGCGGAACCATAAATAAGAAAACTCGATTATCAGGGGCGGACGCCGTGAAGCACACCGCCCCCCCTGTACGTGTGGCGCCAGGGCCATGCGCTCGAAAGCGTTGCCCAAACGCATGGTTCATCCGCACAAAGCCCATGGTCGCTATGGGCAAACATCGGTGCGCCTGCACATGGCTTTGAGTCTGTTTTCGAGCGAAAGTATGGCTGTCGATACGCATGCAATTCGCATGAAGTCCGGGTTCGTCCAAGAGCCCTATAAAGGAGGATTCGCATGAAACAGTTAGAGACCGACGTCGTTGTCGTTGCCGCGGGTCTTAGTGGCCTTGCCGCAGCGGTCGCTGCAGCCGAGGCAGGCGCTCGCGTCATTGCCCTAGAGAAGGCCCCCATTACCGGTGGCGCCGCCAACATGGGCATGGGGCCTGCCGCCGCTGGCTCTCCGCTTCAGAAGGCTTCGATGATCGAGGTCACGCCTGGCGAGCTCTTCCGTCGCCATATGTTCTACACCCATTACCAGGTCGATGCTCGCCTGGTGCGCGACTACTACTTTAAGTCGGGCGACACCATCGCATGGCTGCAGGACATGGGCGTGGTGTTTAACTCCGTGCGTCCGGCGTTCCGCGCCCGCGAGCGCACGCGTGCCTATTCCGACGGCGAGTACACCTGGCATGTCGTGCAGCCCGAGGACGGCTCGGAGCCCGGTCCTCGCGCGGCGACCACGATGACCAAACGCATGACCGAGCGTGCCCAGGACCTGGGCGTCGAGTTTATGTTCGAGTGCCCGGGCACCGGCCTTATCAAGGGCGAGGACGGCGCCATCTGCGGCGTGACCGCCAAGGACAAGGACGGCGAGGAGTACCAAATCTCGTGCAAGTCTGCGATTGTCGCTACGGGCGGTTTTGGCCACAACGCCAAGCTCATCAAGGAGAAGCTCGACTTTGAGTGGGGTAAAGACCTGTTCTCGTTTGCCATTCCGGGCATGGACGGCGACGGCATCAACATGTGCCACGAGGTCGGCGGCGGCCACACCCCGGTGACCATGGAGCTCATGTACCAGATCCCCGACAACATGAACCACTTCTATGTCGAGGGCGCATTCCGTCAGCCGTGCTACTGGTGCAACCGCCTGGGCGAGCGCTTTATGCCGGAGGACGAGATCTTCAACACCACCTTTGTCGGCAACGCCATCAACCATCTCCCCGGCAAGGTCGCCTATGCCATCTTTGATTCCCGTATGCTCAAGCACTGGAAGAAGGATGGTCCGGATATCGTCAGCCACGTTCATCCGCACGACCTGTACGACGGCTTTGAGGAGCAGTGGAACCGCGACCTGGAGGCCGGCTATCCGGCGATCTGCCAGGCCGATACGCTGGAGGAGCTTGCCGAGAAGGCGGGTATCGACGTGGAGGGTCTGCTCGCTAACGTCGACGAGTACAACGAGATGTGCGACAACGGCTGGGACGACATCTTTGAGAAAGAGCGCGAGTTTATGAAGCCGCTCGAGAAGGGCCCCTTCTATTGCTGCAAGCAGTACTGTGGCGCCTACGGCACCCTGGGCGGCGTGCTCATTAACCACAAGATGGAGGTCATGACCGACGACTATGAGGTCATCCCTGGCCTGTACTGCGTTGGCACCGATGCCTGCACCATCTATGGCGACTCCTATAACTACTGCATTCCGGGTAACACCATGGGCTTCTGCCTTAACTCGGGTCGCATCGCCGGTGAAAACGCCGCCGCAGCCCTCTTTGAGGACGCGGGCGACGAGGAGTGGTCGTAACACCGCAGCTATTCGCGCCTGCAGACACCCACGCGTTGGGTGCGGGCGGGGATTTGCCCTACAAGCGAGGCGCTCGGGATCGCTTTGGTCCCGGGCGCCTTTCTGGACAAGAGCGACGTTTTGAGGGGAACGAATGAAGCTAACGATTAATGGAGCCGAGGTCGAGGCACGCGAAGGGCAAAATGTCCTGGAAGCCACGCTCGATGCCGGTATCTATATTCCGCATCTGTGTAAACATCCCGATCTTGAGGCCGTCGGCGGATGCCGTCTGTGCATGGTCGAGATCGAAGGCCAAGATGAGCCGGTGTGTGCCTGCAAGACGCAGGTTGCCGAGGGAATGGTCGTCAACACGACAGGCGAGCAGGCCGAGCGCGTGCGCAAGCTGGCAATGGAGCTTATCTTGGCCACGCATCCCGCCGATTGCACCGGCTGCCCCAAGTACGGCAAGTGCGAGCTGCAGTCTATGTATCAGTACCTGGGAGTTTCGCCTGCGCGCTGGCGCACCAAGAGCCGTCCGGTCGCCACGGACGAATCGAACCCGCTGATCACCCATATGTTCACCCGCTGCATTCGGTGCGGTCGCTGCGTGCGCGCGTGCCGCGAGCTGCGCGGCGCCGGCGTCTTGGACTACCAGCGCACCGAGGACGGCATTCGCATTGGTACGGACGGCAGCGTGAGTCTGCAAGAGGCCGGATGCCGTTTTTGCGGTGCCTGTATCGAAGTGTGTCCCACGGGCTCGATCGTCGACACGCTCGATATGTTCGATGAGAACAAGTCCTATGCCGACAACGTGGTCCCCTGTCGCTCGGGCTGTCCCGCCCACGTGGATATCCCACGCTACCTGCGTCACATCCGTAACGGCGAGTACACCCGAGCCGCCGCGGTGGTGCGCGAGAAGGTCCCGTTCCCCGAGAGCCTGGGCGACATTTGCGTCCATAGCTGCCAGGATGCCTGCAAGCGCAACGAGCTCAACGGCACGCCGGTTTCGGTTTGCCGTCTTAAGCGCGCCGCGGCCGTGCGCGATGCGGGCGACTGGAAGGCCAACGTGCGCCATGAGCCGCTGAGCGGCAAGAGCGTCGCCGTTGTGGGTGCCGGTCCCGCCGGCTTGACCGCCGCACTCTATTGCGCCGAGAAGGGCCACAAGGTCGTGGTGTTCGAGGCCAACGAGAAGGTCGGCGGCCAGATGCGCTACGGCATTCCGGCGTATCGCCTGCCCGATGCCACGGTCGATGCCGAGGTTGCGACGATTTTAGAGATTGCCCAGGGTGATGACGCCGAGCCGCGCATTGAGCTGCGCTGTGGCGAGCGAATCGCCGAGCCCCAGGCGCTTTTGGAGCAGGGCTTCGATGCCGCGCTGGTTGCGGTGGGCACGCATGACGGAACGGTGCTTCCCATGCCCGGCCACGACCTCGAAGGCGTGCTGCGTAACACCGATTTTCTGAAGGCCGCCCGTATGGGCAGCGCCCCGGACCTGACGGGCAAGCGCGTCGTGGTGCTTGGCGGCGGCAACGTGGCGTACGACTGCGCCCGCACTGCCGTGCGTCTGGGTGCCGCCTCGGTCGATGTCGCCTGCCTTGAGGCCCAAGACGCGATGACCTCGACGCCCGAGGAGCGTGCCGAGGCCGCCGAGGAAGGCGTGGTCCTGCACGATGCCTATGCCTTTACCAGCATTAACGAGACCGAGGACGGTTCGGGCAAGGTCGGTTCCATGACGATCCACAAGATCGAGCGGTTCTACTTTGACGAGAACCACCGCGCCGTCACCGAACTGCTCGACGGCGGCGAGAAGACCATCGATGCCGACTGCGTGATCTTTGCCGTGGGTCAAAAGCCCGAGGGCACGGCCCAGATGGGCCTTGAGCTTACGCACGGCCCGTATATCGTGGCCGATACCGAAGGCAAGACGAGCGTTGAAGGCATCTGGTCGGCGGGCGACTGCGTGACGGGTACCAAATCGGTGATCGCGGCAATCGCTGCAGGTCGCACGTGCGCCTCGGCCATCGACCGCGCTTTGGGTGGCGATGGCAACATCGACGAGGAGCTGACCGAGCATGATGCTCCCGAGCAGTGGATTGGCCGCGTCCCCGAGGGCTTCTACGACGATGCCGTGCAGCCCGAGTTTGTCGATGCCCAGACGCGTAAGGATAACTTCGATACGTTTGAGTGCCCCTATACCGACCATGAGGCTACGTGCGAGGCGAGCCGCTGCTTGCAGTGCGATTTGCGCCTAACGATCAGTACGCCGCGCCTGTGGAACGAATACTAGGAAAGGAGCGATAACCCATGACGATCATCAACTTTATGCCTGCGCATAAGCAGGCCCCCGTCGCGCTCTGGCTCCTTAAGAAGGACGTGGCGGCCGCTGCGGAAAAAAATGCAGGGGCCGGTGCCCAGGCGGTTTTGGTACCGGCAGGCGATGAGGTCTCTGCCGCGCTCGCGGATGCGTTGGGCGAGTCCTGCCGCGTGATCGAGTGCGACCCGAGCCTGGGCTTTGTCTATGCCAACGGTTCGGCCGCGGCCAAGATGCTCGACGGCGAAAAGCCTCTCCCATCTTGCTGCGAGGGCGATGGCGCCGACCGCTGCCTGAGCGGATCAGAGTTACTTGCCGCCGAAGGCAAGCGCTGGGTGTGGATTGACGGGGCCGAGGAGCCCGTTGAGGTCGACCGTGTCGTGAGTGCGGAATCCCTGGTTGCCGCGGCGGGCGCCGACGACGCTAAAGCGGTGGGGATTGGCTATCCCAGCGGTCTGCTGCTGAGGCCCGATGACACCTCAAAGATTGAGCTATGCAGCGACTACGTGCGCGTCTACACCGCCAAAAACTGCATGGCAAAGGCGCTTTTGGACATTTGCACGCTCTATCGTCACGAGAGCTGCGGACGCTGTGTCTTTGGCTACGAGGGCTCGCATCAGATTGCAACGATTCTTGCCGATATCTGCCGCAAGAAGGGCAAGCCGGGTGACTTGGCGCTCCTTCGCGACCTTTGCCCCGTGATGCAGGCGCAGTGCCTGTGCGAGCAGGGTCGCGTGCTGGCGCGCACGGTGCAGTCGTTCCTCGACCTGTTCGAGGGCGAGATTATGCAGCACACCACCAAGAAGGTCTGTGCCGCCGGGGAATGCCAGGCATTCTTGACCTTCCATATCCTCGCCTCCAAATGCCAGGCATGCAACAAGTGTGTCGATTCGGACGTTTGCGAGGAGGACGCGATTCTGGGAAGGCCGCGGTTCATCCACGTGATCGACCAAAAGGCTTGCACCCAGTGCGGTGCCTGCCTGGATATCTGCGACAACGGCGCGATCGTCACGGCTGGGGCCGTCAAGCCCAAGTGCCCGCCCAAACCCATTCCCTTTAAGCGCAAATAAGAGCGCCGACCCCTTCCGTTTTGTCCCTTGTAGGCATGCGGGAGGGGCCTTTGTTTATCTGCACGAGGTATTCCGCAAATACCGAGCGGGCCTTGGTTGCCTGGACGGTGCGCATGTTTTACGTCTGCCGTACGCTTTTTGCGAAGTACACACGGGCAGAATCCGTGTCCAAAATGCTCTGGAGAGGAGCGACCATGTCGTTTAAAGTGATGGCGATTTGTGCCGGCAGGCACGGTGGCAACGGCGAGGCTTTGGCCAAAGAGGCCCTTTGCGCGGTGCGCGAGGCTGGCGGCGAGGTCGAGCTGATCAATTTGTTCGACTATAACATCTTGCCCTGCACCGGTTGCGAGGGCTGCACCATGCAGATGGGAAAGATGGGCGCCGGCCTGCAAAAGGAATATCACGGCTGCGTTCTTAAAAACAAAGACGATGTAGATGCGATTATTCGCGAACTGCAGACCTGCCAGGGCGTGATCTTCTCGGTTCCGACCTACGACCTTACGCCCAGCTCGGTGTACACCCGCTTTGCCCAGCGCTTCTTGGCATACGAGCTTTCGTTCTTGCTTGCCATCGGTGCCGTAAAGGAGAATCCGCATACCGTTGCCGGCCTCATCTCCGTCGGCGGCTCCATGCACGATTGGCAGTCCCTGGCACTGGAGAGCCTGCAGGCGACTATGTTTACCATGTCGATGACTGTCGTCGATCGCTATATGGCGCAGCGCGACGGCCGCCCGGGCAATGCTTTTGTGTGGGGAGACGACGTGGAGTGGGGCGGACAGATCGCCCGCGCCCACAAGATGGGCGAGAACATCGTCAAGGCCATTCGCACGCCTGTTGACGAGCGCTGCTGGCTGGGCGATCCGGATGACGGCGTGTGTCCCAACTGCCACAGCTCCCTGGTGTACCCCGGCGACAAGCATTGGGATGGGGTCGAGTTTCCCTGGGAGTGTGCGGTCTGCGGCGCGGGCGGCGATATCGTAACCGACGAGCGCATCGGTCGCCCCAAGCTCAAGATTGCCGAGAACGGCCTGATTCGCGACCGCAACGACGACCACGCGCGCGCCGAGCACCTCAACGAGATCAACAAGACCCGCGACGAGTTCTTCGCCCATATGGACGAAGTAAAGCCGCTCATGGAAAAGTACGCCAAGATGACGTTCCCCACGCTGGAGATTAAGCGCGACTAGTTTTGCCCAAGCCCCGCCCGGCCTACTTGCGGCAGTGCAGGTCGGCGCTGGTGCGGGGCTTAATCCTCGGCTCAAGAAAGCCAAGGTAGATTAGGGTGCGAATCGAGAGGTGGAACAAAAAGAGGTCCTCTCCCGATGCCAAGTCGTTACCGGTGATTTCCTTTATGCGGTTAATGCGATAGAGCAGCGTGTTTTTGTGAAGCGACAAGATCGCGGCGGTGCGCACCGTGTTACAGCTGTGCTGCATAAAGGCAAAGAGCGTCTCGACCAGCTCGGAATCGTGCGACTGGTCATGCTTCCAAAGTGCCCAGATTGCCGGATGGCAGTAGTTTATAAGGTTGATGTGGTCGTTGCAGATGTCGAGCATTTCCATGTAGGTGTATTCGCAATAGCGATACACATGGGTGTCTTCGAGGATTTTGGTAAAGGTCGAGCCGTATCGAATGGCGGCGCGTGCCTGATTGAGGTGCGAACGCACATCGGTTGCCTGGGAAAACTCGTTGCTGATGCCAATGAACAAATTGTTCGTGGCAGCAACGCGGGCAAGGATCGCCTCATCGTTGGCGGGTAGCTGCGTGGAGGGCGGACGGCTTACCAGCGCCACGAGCTCACCTTCGTACATGGTGATAAGGCTATGGTGCAGTAGCGGCTGCAATTGTCCTCGGATGCTCTCCGCCTCGCGCGCCTCGAGCTGGGAATCTTTTTTGAGCAGGCATACAACGTAGAGGGCGGGAAGCGGCGCAAAGCCGACGAGCTGCATTTTGCGTGTGCAGGTGATGGGGTTGGGGATTTCGTCGTCCAGGAGGCGCGAGAGAAAATATGGCCCCTGTTGCGGGCCGCCCAACGAAAGAAAGCCGCCTTTCTGCAGTTCTTGCGCGAGCAGTCGGACAAAGAACTCAAAGACCTCGCGATCGCTATCGCCAAAGGCGTGATTGCGTTCGATCATCATCGCCCGGCCCAGACACGTGCCGTGCACCTTGATCGCATCGGTCATGGTGTTGAGGCGGAACATGTCGTTATAGCGTGTAAGCGGGCCTGTCGAGCGGGCAATCTCCTCGTCTAAGCCGCATTTGATGATGTATCGCACGGCTTCGTCCTGTAGCATGTCACCTTCGGAGAGCTCGGCGCGGGTGATGGCTGCAAAGGGGGAGTCGTCGTCATCGTCGAGCTCAAAGCCGCCGCGGGCGGCATAGCGGTACACGGGATCGACGACGAGCACCGGGTTGTCCATAGCGGCAGAGGCCGTTTGCGTGAGGCTCTTGAGCCCCGCGTCGCTCAAGAGCGCCTCGAGCAGCGCTTGCTTTGCGGTAGACGTATCGGTGGTACTCGGTTGCATGGGTGTCCCTTCTGCCGCGTCTTCGCCGTAGTCGACGCGTGACCAAATTATTATTGCAGGCTGTGCAGTATTAGGTTGTTTAAAAAGGTGAGTGTGGCGGTCGTTTCCTCGAACGGGGTGGCGCTGTTGTTGGAGAATGTCTCGATCTGTAACAGGTGGGTCCGGTTTTGGTCTGTAGTTGTTACAGATTGAGATGTTTCGGCAGGACGGTCTTCGTTTGTCTAAATCTGTAACACGAGGGACGGTTTTTACTGAGCAACTGTTACAGATCTAGATCTTTCGGCAGGCTAGATTGGTTTGTCTCAATCTGTAACAGTTGCTCGGCAAAATAGGGTCTTACTGTTACAGATCGAGACAAACCGACGGGCCGCCCCGCCCCGCCCCATCCACCTGCCGCTACCTGCTGTCTGCCGATTTCCGTTGCGTCACCGTGCTCCCATGCCATATCCTCTAGATAACTACGCGGCAACATCGCCGCCGCGCCTACAAGAGAGGAATGTCCATGACCGCACCTGCATCCAAGCTGCTCCAGCCCATTACGGTTGGCCCCCTTGAGCTCAAGAACCGCATTATGTTCCCGCCGCTTACCACCGGCTACGAGGAGCGCGACGGTTCCATTGGCGAGCGCAGCCTGGCTTTTTACGAGCGCCTGGCCCGTGGCGGCGTGAGCTACATCGTCATCGGCGACGTCGCTCCCGTCATGACCGCGAGCCCCACGCCCAAGCTGGCGACCGACGCTCAGATTCCCACGTTTAAGGCGCTGGCCGACGCCGTCCACAAGCACGGCGCCAGGGTCGCGCTGCAGCTGTTCCACCCCGAGTACGACGTGCCCGGTGTCGGCCGCATGGTCATGGGTTCCATGGCCGCCGCCAAGGCCGCGCAGGAGGCCAAGGCCGCCGGCGACGAGGAGACCTTCGCCGCCAAGATGGCCGAGTCCAACGAGATCCGCAAGCAGGCCTACGCCAAGTTGCACCACGATATGCAGCACTTTGTGAACGAGGCGAGCGTAGAGCAGCTCACCCAGATCAAGGAGGCCATCGCCGCCTCGGCCGCCCGCGCGCAGCAGGCCGGCATCGACGCCATCGAGGTTCACGGCGACCGTCTGGTGGGTTCGCTGTGCTCGGCCATCCTCAACCAGCGCACCGACGAGTACGGTGGCTCGTTCGAGAACCGCGTTCGCTATGCGCTCGAGGTCGTCGCCGCCATTAAGGAAGCCGCGCCGCAGCTGATGGTGGAGTACAAGCTCCCCGTGATCATGGAGAACCCCGACGGCACGCCGCGCGGCAAGGGTGGCCTGCAGCCCGACGAGGCCTGCGAGTTCGCCAAGCTGCTCGAGGGCGCGGGCATCGACATGATCCAGGTCGCGCAGGCCAACCACACCGGCAACATGGGCGACACCATTCCGCCCATGGGTGCCATGCCCTACAACTGGACGCTGCCGGTGGCCGAGCGCGTCAAGGCCCTGGTCTCCGTGCCGGTGGCCACCGTCGGCCGTGTTGTTTCGGTCGAGGCCGGCGAGAAGATTCTTGAGGACGGCGCGGCCGACATTATCGCCTATGGCCGCTCGCTCATGTGCGACCCCGACATTGCGCTGAAGGCCGCCACGGGCGAGCCCATCCGCGAGTGCCTCAACTGCAACAAGGGCTGCGTCGACGCGATTCAAAACCGCAAGTACATCTCGTGCGTGCTCAATGCCGAGAACGGCGACGAGGCGACCATCGCCATTAAACCGGGTGAGGGCGACAAGAAGATCGCCGTGGTGGGCGGCGGCATCGCCGGCCTGGAGGCCGCGCGCGTGGCGGCCAAACGCGGCTACGACGTGACCGTCTATGAGGCGAGCGATCACTTGGGCGGCCAGATTGTGCTGGCGGCCGCGCCTCCGCGCAAGGATGAGATTATGCGCTCGGTCGAGTATTACGAGAAGATTCTGCCCGGCCTGGGCGTGAAGGTTGAGCTCAACCATGCCGCTAGCCCCACGGATCTCAACGCCGCCGACGCCGCGATTGTGGCTGTGGGCGCGCACGACGTGGTCATCCCCGTTCCGGGTGCCGACTCGGACAAGGTCGTCTCGAGCTGGGACGTGCTGGCCGGCAAGGTGGAGCTTACGGGCCGCGTCGCTGTCATTGGCGGTGGCCTGGTGGGCACCGAGACTGCCGAGTACCTGCTGCAGCGCGGCTGCGAGGTGGCGATCGTGGAGATGCTCGACAAGATTGCCGCGGGCGAGTCCGAGACCATTCTGCCGCTGATCATGAGCGACTTCGCCGCCCACAACGTGGAACAGCACGTTAAGACCCGCCTGACCGCCATTACCGACGAGGGCGTGGAGGCCGTGCACACCACCGAGGACGGTGCCGAGGAGCCGGTGAAGATCGCCTGCGATTACGTGGTGATGGCCGTGGGCTCCAAGGCCAACGCGTTTGACCTGGATGGCGTGACGGTGCCCGTGACCTGCGTGGGCGACTGCTCGGGCGAGCGCACCGCCGACATTGCGAGCGCCATTCGCACGGCGTATCACGCGGCCAACGAGCTGTAGTTGAACATCGCGGCCAGGCGGGGCGGTAGCACGGATCCGCCTCGCCCGGCTGTGTCCCGTCGGGTGTCAACCGGTGCGGGGCCTGCAAGCGCAGCAGGCCCCGCCCTTTTTGTTTTGCTCCGGTGGATGGCAATGCGCGGTAATCATGAGGAGTAAGGACGTCTACTGCCTTGCCGATTACTCAAAATTATTGGGGGAGGGGTTAATAATCATATCCGCTATAGCAAAGGACATAAAGAGGTGTCAATTTTGTTGACAGGCGAATGACGATTGGCTGCGAGTCATCTACCAGCGTAAATAATCGATAAAGAAATGTCGTAAATTGGTGCCAAATGCCCAGATAACGCCGCGTCTATTTTAATTAACTGCTTTGAGCAAACAGTAAAATGCTACTATCTAACTTGCACGTAAGAAAGCAGATTAACGGTTAAGGCTAAGAAGTGGCAGGTATGTCGGAAGCAACTAGGACTCGCACGCATGCGCCCGAGGTTAGGCAGCGCGCCGTCGAGATCCTCCAAGAGGGGGTCGGTCATCGCGCCCTCGCCGCGGAGCTTGGCATTCCCCAGGCCACGGCTCGTCAGTGGGCCCGCGCGTATGCCGTAGGCGGTGCCGACGCCGTTCTCAACGCCGGTTCGCATCATCACACCTATTCGTACGAAGTTAAGCTCGCCGTGGTCAAGGACCGCTTGGAAAACGGCTTAACGGTTCGCGAGGCCATGATCAAGCACAAGATTCCCAGCGAGTCTTCGGTCAAGGCTTGGTGCCGCCAGTACCGCGAGAGCGGTGAGTCCGCGCTGGTTGATAAGCCGCGCGGTCGCAAGCCGCGCGTTAAAAAGGCGGAATAGCGAACGGGATGGTGCGCCCACAGGGGCGCATTTTTCTTGCCGCGCCAACTTTTTGGACCGTCGTGAGCCTACTGGAACATCCTCCAAAGTGGTTAATAAACCGCGCGCAGTGGCCCGTGCGCCCGCCGCCGCGATAGGGGGAGCGTCGCCTCTCTGCTCCAAAGCGGACAGACTCGTTACCCCGTACGCCTAAAACTCCCCAGTTGACCGAAAACCCGCCGCCGCTACTCCTCAACTGAGCTATAACGTTAAACAATTGCAGCGTTTTTGCATGGGGGAGTGATGGTATGACGCTACTGTATTTCCTTACCCTGTTTCCGCTGGTACCGGCGCTGGGCATGCTGCTCGTGCGCGGTGACCGCGCCCGCGATGCGGTGGGGCTCATAGGCTCTGGCATCATTATGGCGGTGACGGTTGTAGTCGCCGTCATGTTTTTTGGCACGGGCCCGCAGAGCTTCGAGGTTGCCCCCGGCACCTCGCATGTGCTCTCGATCATCAGCTCCGTCATCGACGTGATCCTGTGCGCCGTCATCCTGTACAACGCGCGTAAATATAAGAGCACGCTCACCACGGTGCTCGGCGTGGTGCAGCTGGTGGGTTCGGTTGCCTTCGCTGCCATGACGCTGCCCGCGGCCGAGGTTGTCACCGCCACGCCGCTCTACCTGGATTACATGAGTGTGATCATGGTCCTCGCCGTCGGCATTGTCGGCAGCCTAATCTGCGTGTATGCCCTGGGCTACATGAAGGACTTCCAGGCCCATGACGAGCACGAGGCTGCGCTGCGCGGGCAGACGGCGCCCGACCGACGCCCGCAGTTCCTGGCGCTTATGTTCCTGTTCCTCTCGGCCATGTTCGTCATCGTGACGAGCGACAACCTTGAGTGGCTGTTCTGCGGCTGGGAAATCACCACCGTGTGCTCGTTCCTCATGATTGGCTACACGCGCACGCCCGAGGCCATCAAGAACGCCTTCACCCAGATCATCCTCAACATGCTGGGCGGTATCGCGTTTTTGGTGGGCCTTATGTTCTTGCACCTTAACGGCATGTCGCTGACCATTTCGGGCATGATCGAGCTTTCCGGCGCCGGAACCGCGCAATCCGCGCTGCTGGTGATGCCGGTCGTTCTGCTGTCGCTCGCCGCACTCACCAAGGCCGCACAGATGCCGTTCCACACTTGGCTGTTGGGTGCCATGGTTGCCCCCACGCCCACGAGCGCCCTGCTGCACTCGTCCACCATGGTCAAAGCCGGCGTGTTCCTGATGGTCAAGCTCAGCCCGCTCTATGCCATCTATCCCGTGACCGGCTTTATGGTCACGAGCGTGGGCGCCATCACGTTTTTGCTCGCTGCCCTCATGGCCATCTCGCAGAGCAACGCCAAACGCGTGCTTGCGTACTCCACCATTTCCAACTTGGGCCTTATCAGCGCCTGCCTGGGTGTCGGCGCGCCAGAGGCCGTGTGGGCCGCGATTTTCCTGATCCTGTTCCATACGGTGGCAAAGTCGCTGCTGTTCCTGTGCGTGGGCACGGCCGAGCATCATATCGGCAGCCGCAATATCGAGGACATGGACGGTATGTTCAGCCGCATGCCGCACCTGACGCGCCTGATGATGCTGGGCATTATGGGCATGTTCGTGGCACCGTTTGGCATGCTCGTGTCCAAGTGGGGCGCCCTGGTGGCGTTTGCCCAGACCGGCAACGTGCTCATGATCATGGTGCTTGCCTTTGGCTCGGCCGCGACGTTCTTCTTCTGGGGCAAGTGGCTTGCCAAGCTTTCGGGCGTCGACCCCACGGCTCAAAACGTTGAGGTCAATGTCCATAAGACCGAATGGATGGCCCTCAACACCATCGCCGCGCTGCTGATTCTGTGCTGCGTGGCGTTCCCGGTTATCTCGAGCGGTCTGGTGTCGCCTTACTTGGCCATGGTGTTTGGCCGCGTGCCGTACGTTATTGGCAAGGATGCCATGTATCTGATGGTGGTTATCGTGGCTTTTATCGCCGTGGTGCTGCTGACTTCATTCCGCGTGAGCAACAAACCGCACGTAAACGTATATCTTTCGGGTGTGGGAACCGACAATTACCGCCATTTCCGCGGCTCGATGGGACGCGAGGTGAAGGCCGAAAAGCGCAATTGGTACTCGGAGGATGCCCTTGGCGAGAAGCGTATCGGCCCCGCGGGTAGCGTCGTGTGCTGCAGCATTATCTTGTTTGCGCTGCTGTGTTGCGCGTGGATTGGGCCCGAGCGGCTTGCCATGAGCGCGCCCTCGGTGCTGCGCGGCAAGTATTTCGAAGGCTCGGGCGTCGTGGGCATTTTTATTGGCACCGTGGCGTTTGCTTTGCTGGCGCCGCTTGTGGGCGGCCTGATCGACGGCCTTGACCGTAAGCTTTCGGCTCGCATGCAGGGCCGCGTGGGTCCGCGTCTGCTGCAGCCCTTCTACGACGTTGCCAAGCTGCTGCGCAAGGCCCCTGCCAGCGTAAACACCATGGACGATACCTATATGGCATGTGCGCTCATCTTTACCGTGGTAGGCGGCGGCATCTTTGTGTCGGGTTCCAACACGCTGCTGTGCGCTTTTATGGTGACGCTCGCCGCGATCTTTGTGGTGCTGGCGTCCGCCTCGACGCAAAGCCCGTTTGCGCAGGTCGGCGCCGATCGCGAGCTGCTGCAGGTTATGAGCTACGAGCCCGCCGTTCTGCTGATGAGCGTGGGCCTGTACCTTGCCACCGACAGCTTCGATTCCATTGCCGTGACGGGGCAGTCGGCGCCCATCATCGTGTACAGTGCGCCCATTTTCCTTGCGCTGCTCGCGGTGCTCACCATCAAGCTGCGTAAGTCGCCGTTTGACCTTTCGTACTCGCATCACGCGCATCAGGAGATTGTCCAGGGCGTCGCCACCGAGATGAGCGGCAGCACGCTGGCCAAGATGACCCTTATGCACTGGTGCGAGACCGTGCTGTTTTTGATGTGGGTGGGCATGTTCTTTGTTTGGGACAACCCGGTGAGCTGGGTGGTCGCCCTGGTCGTCATGGCCGCGACGTATTTTGTCGAGGTGCTGATCGACAACACCTTCGCCCGTAGCACCTGGCGCAGCTGCTTTAAGCTCGGCTGGGGCGTGGCGCTGGTGTTTGGCCTGCTCAACCTTATGCCCATCCTCGTCGACGTGTTTATTTAGGAGGCGGCATCCATGGATCATAAAATGTCGCGCTCGCCGTGGGTTATTCATTACGACGGCTCGAGCTGCAACGGATGCGATATCGAGGTGCTTGCTTCGCTCACGCCACTGTTCGACGCGGAGCGCTTTGGCGTGGTCAACACCGGCAACCCCAAGCATGCGGATATCTTTTTGGTGACGGGGTCGGTCAATGCCCAGAACCTGCCCGTCGTGCGCCAGATCTACAACCAGATGCTCGAGCCCAAGTGCGTGGTGGCCTGCGGCATCTGCGCGTGTTCGGGCGGCGTATTCCGCGATGCCTATAACGTGATCGGCGGCGTGGACCGCGCAATCCCCGTGGACGTGTACGCGCCCGGGTGTGCCATTCGCCCCGAGACCATGATCGATGCCATCGTGGAGGCGTGCGGCATCCTGGACCAGAAGGAGGCCGTGATGCGCGCCGGCGGCGATCCGCTTACCGTGGGCGGTGCCGCTACCTGGGACGGTGGTGTTGAGCTGGGCGAGGACGGGTTTGTGGCAGCTGCGGGGGCCGGCGACGCGACCGCCGGGAAGTCCGCCACGCCCGCCGCTGCAAAGGAGGCCGAGTAATGCAAAAGGCTATCTATACCACCGTCGGGATCGACGAGCTCCTGTCGCATGTCCAGGCGCTTAAGGGCGTCGGTGCACGCTTTGTGCAAATGCACGCCGAGCGCAGCGTCGACGACGGCTCGTATCGCTTGGTCTATACGTTTATCAACGTTCGTGCTGCTCAGAAGCATATTGCGCAGGACGGCAGCTATGCGATTGAGAGCCTGGTGGTCAAGGGCATCGATCAGTACCAGGAGATTCCGTCCATCAGCTCGTACTATCCGGCGGTATTTCCGTTTGAGAACGAAGCGCACGACCTGTTTGGGCTTGCCATCACCGACATGCAGATCGACTTTAAAGGCTTTTTCTACCAGGTTTCGACTGCCGAGCCCATGAGCGTTATCACGCCCGAGGTGAAGGCTGCGCGCGAGAAGGCCATGAAGGTCCGCGCGGCTGCCGAGGCCAAGGCGCGCAAAGCCGCGGCCGAGAAGGCCGCCGCGGCTGCGGCCGCTGCGGGGGAGGGCGTTGTGGGCGCTGGCGATGCTGCGGGCGCCTCTGCTCAGCCCGCTGCGGCAACCGGCTCCGATGCTCAGCACGATGAGGCTGCTGCGAAGGCCGCGCTCAAGGCCGCCGAGATGGAGGCAAAGCTCGCCGCCATGGATCCCGAGAAAGCGGCCAAGGTCCGCGCGGCGCTTGCCGCCAAGGCCGCCCGCGACAAGCAGAAAGAGGAGGCGTAAGGCCCATGGCACATCGCTCCGTTATTCCGTTTGGCCCGCAGCACCCGGTGCTGCCCGAGCCGCTTCATCTGGACCTGGTGATCGAGGACGACCGCGTCATCGAGGCAATTCCGCAGATCGGCTTTGTGCACCGCGGGCTCGAGAAGCTCACCGAAAAGCGCGATATGCATCAGTTTGGCTACATCGCCGAGCGCATCTGCGGCATTTGCGCCGTGGGCCACAGCTGCGGCTATGCCAGCGCCTGCGAACGCATGCTCGACATCGAGGTGCCCGGCCGCGTGCAGTATATTCGCACCATTCTGCACGAGCTTTCGCGCATCCACTCGCATCTGCTGTGGCTGGGCCTGCTCGCCGACGCCTTTGGTTTTGAGGCGCTGTTCTATCGGTCGTGGACCCTGCGCGAGCAGATTCTCAAGATCTTTGAGCGCACGTGCGGCGGGCGTGTGATTCTGTCGATTAACGAGATCGGCGGCCTTAAGCACGATATCGAGGACTCCGAGCTGGCGGGCATTGTCCAGACGCTCGACGCCATGCGCCCCGACTACGAGGCCCTGGTGCATACGTTTTTGGACGACGACAGCTGCGGCGAGCGTCTGCATGGCGTGGGCGTGATCAGCAAGAAGGACGCGCTGGAGCTTTCGATGGTCGGCCCGTTTGGGCGCGCCTCGGGCGTGGACTATGACGTGCGCATGTTTGGCGACGGCGCCTATGCGGATCTGGCTGCGTTTGAGCCAATTGTCGCTACCGATGGCGACTGCTATGCCCGCTGCCAGGTGCGTTGCGCCGAGGTCACGCAGGCTATGGACATCATCAAGGAGCTTGTGGGCAAGATTCCGCACGACGGTATCGGTGGGCGCACCAAGCTTACGCCAGCCGACGGCGCGCGCGGCGAGGTTGTGATTGAGCAGCCGCGCGGCGAGGCGTATTACTATGTGCGCGGCAACGGCACCAAGAACTTGGACCGTTTTCGCGTGCGCACGCCGACGTCGCAAAATCTGGCGGGTCTGACGCATGCGCTGCAGGGCGTGCTCATTGCCAACGTGCCCATGATTATCCTGACCATCGACCCCTGCATTAGCTGCACGGAAAGGTAGGCACGGCATGAGTTTGCTGACATTTGCCAAGACGGCCTTGGGTTCTATGGTCAAGCAGCCGGTAACGGTGCGCTATCCGCAGGAGAAGCTCGCGGCACCCGAGCGCCTGCGCGGGCATATCGTCAACGATATGGACGTGTGCATCTGCTGCGGCATGTGCGCGCGCCGTTGCCCGGCGGGTGCACTTGCGGTCGATCGCAAGGGCGGAACGTGGTCGATTGACCCGTATGCCTGCGTGGTGTGCGGTGAGTGCATCGAGAGCTGCCCCAAGCACTGCCTGACTATGGACACCGCCCGCACTCCAGTCGCAGCGGACAAGACTCCCACAGTAGAAACCAAACCGGAATAGCGCTGGAATAGAACTGGAATAGGGGCCGGTGGGGCAAAAATGCCCCACCGGCCCCGCGCGTGAACGCGTGTGCGGGCCGCCACGCGACCCGTCCAGCCCGAAAATGACCCGCCTGCCACGAAATGGGCCCATTTACTACTTTTGGGCGCCAATCCCCAACCACGGCAAAAAATGTGAAAACAAAACCGCAGGTAGAACGCCTGCGGTTTTCCGGAAAACGGGGGTATGGTCGGGGGTATCGAGTCAAACGTAGTAGATGGGCAGGTTTCGTGGCGAGCGGTTCCAGCTGATCCCTTGGGAACGGAGGAAAACGGATCATTTTGGTCTCGCGAGGCTTGCGGAGGCGCTCGTGCAGGGCCGCCCGAACAAAACTATGCCGGTTTACTACGATGAACTCGACATTCCCGACCATGACTGCATTTTTCTAAATATCGCAAGCGTTCTACCTGCGGTTTTGGAAGCGCGCAATTTGCCGTGGTCGAAGGTGGGCGATTCATCGTAGTAAACCGACATAGTTTTGAAATGGCATTAAATCGATAGCAGCCATTTTGCTATGCCGGGGTGGTCGGTTGTTGGGTAATTACCCTCGCAGGTAGGCGATGGCGATCTGCGTGCGGTTGCGTAGGCCCATTTTGGCAAGGATCGAGCTGATGTGGTTGCGCACCGTGCCTTCGCCCATGTAAGCGGCGGCGGCAATCTCCTTGTTATCGAGGCCGCGGGCGATGAGCTCGGCGACTTCGAACTCACGGTCGGTCAGGCTGGCAAAGGCGGCGGGTCGGCGAGGCGTGCTGGCATCGGCGCCTGTCCCGTCAAAATCGATGTCCTCGATCGCCTTGCCCTCGAGCACGCGTTTGCCGTCCATGACCTGCGCCAACGCCGGTGGAATAGCGGCGACATCGGTTTTGATCAGGTAGCCGCGGGCGCCCAGCTTGAGCGCCGACACAATGTACTCGTCATCCGAGAATGTTGTCAGAAACACCACGCGCGCCGCAGGGTCGCGCTCGAGGATCTCGCGCGCCGCCGATAGGCCGTCGCGTCCCGGCATCTGAATGTCGAGCAGTGCAATATCGGGTGCGTGTTCGGCATAGAGCGAAACCGCGTCGTTGCCGTTGGCGCCGGTGCCCACTACCTCGATCTGCGGCTGGGCGCCCAGGATAATCTTGAGCGAATCGACCACTAGGCGGTCGTCGTCGACAACAATGAGCCTCATCGGGCCTCATCTCCTTGCTGTTTGGGGACGGTGGCAAACACGCGCCAGCCGCCGACGCCGGCGCGCGGGCCGGCGGTGAAGGTGCCGCCAAGCGCCTCGACGCGCTCGCGCATGGAGCCGAGCCCCATGCCCTCGGCGGCGCCGCGACCGCCCGTCTGGGTCCCGCCCATGCCATCGTCGGTAACGATGAGCTGGTAAAACGATGGATGCTCCATGCATCGCACAGCAACGTTTTGCGCGCGGGCGTGGCGCATGGTGTTGGATAGCGCCTCGCGCAGGACCGCCGCAAAGCAGTTGGCGACGTTTGCGGGCGCATGTTCGGTCATAACTTCAAGCTCAATCTGCGGGCCGCCGTCCGAGCGTGCGCCTTCAACAATGCGTTCGAGCTGCACGGAAAGATCGACGGCGTTGTCGTTGAGCGCGTGGACGCTGGTGCGCACAAGCTGGAGCGCCTCGTCAACGGTGTGCTTGACGTCGGCGAAATCGGCGGCGACGCCGGGTTCATCGGCGTGGACTATGCACAGGGCCTCGGTCTGCAGCGAGGTACGCGTGAGCTGGTGCCCGACGTTATCGTGGATCTCGCGCGCGATGCGGGCGCGTTCGGCGAGCGTCGCGAGCTCGACTTCGTAGTCCTGGCGATCGGCAAGATCGCGGTTGCGCGCTTCGAGCGCGAGGGCTCGTTCCTGCAGCTCGTCGCGGGTGCGGCGCATGCGCTGCTGCTCGCGTTCCAACTGGGCGGTGCGCAGCGATAGCAAGGTAGCGGCAACCGAAAGGATGGCAGTCAGCAGGAGCGTTCGGGCGGTGAGCGCGTCGGTGCGAAGGTCCGCGACAAGCGCAAAGACAAAGGTGGCGCCAATGCCCAGCGCGGCCCAGGCGTGCTCACGGCGCACCCGCCGCGCGATGTCATAGAGGGCGAGAGGCGCAAACGGCACAAACGGCGGCACGAAGACAGCCGCGATGATGTAAGCGCAGCTCGCGGTCTCGCTCGCGCGCCGGGCGCTTTTCCCCTGCGCGAGCTCAGCCAGCGAGGTGGCAATAACGCCAAGGCAAAACGCCGCGACCAGGCGAGCGTCCACAGCAAGGCCCAGAGCGGCTGCGATACAGCACGCCAGCACAATCGATTTGTCGAAAAGCCTGTTCATACGGGTATTGTACGCGAAGCCGCGCGTGGTGGAGGGGCCGCCCGGGGCAACCGTGACATTCCTCCCGCGCGGCAAATCGGCGTCGATCGCTCGCGCGAGCGGGGGTTTCGCCTCCGCCCCCCCTCACTCGTGACAAAGCTCACTGGTGCGCGCCGCCCGCTCCTGCGATGATGAAATCGTACCGGGCCACGACCAACAGAAGGGCCGCCTCATGACAGACATCGTCCATGTCGAAAACCTCGTCAAGCGCTATGACGATCTTATTGCGCTCGACCACTTTAACCTGAGCATCGCCCCCGGCGAGATCTTTGGCCTGCTGGGCCCCAACGGCTCGGGCAAGACCACGTCCATCAACTGTATCCTGCAGCTGCTCGCCTACGACAAAGGCACCATCGAGCTGTTCGGCGAGCCCATGACGCCCGCCCGCTACGACCTCAAGCGCCGCATCGGCGTGGTGCCGCAGCAGGTGGCGGTGTTTGACGAGCTCACGGTGCGCGAGAACATCGACTATTTCTGCAGCCTCTACGTTAACGACCGCAAGCGCCGCCGCGCGCTGGTGGACGAGGCGATCGACTTTGTCGGGCTGGGCGACTTTACCAAGTTTCGTCCCGGCAAGCTTTCGGGCGGACTGGCGCGCCGCCTCAACATTGCCTGCGGCATCGCACACAAGCCCGAGCTCATCTTCTTTGACGAGCCCACGGTGGCGGTCGACCCCCAGAGCCGCAACGCCATCCTGGAGGGCATCTGCCGCCTGCGCGACGAGGGCGCTACGGTGGTGTATACCAGCCATTACATGGAGGAGGTCGAGCAGATCTGCAGCCGCATCATGATCATGGACGGCGGCCGCGTGCTGGCGCAGGGCACCAACGACGAGCTTAAGCGCATGATCCAGATGGGCGAGCGCGTGACTGTTGAGGTCGGTGCCGTCGAGGCCGCCACGGTCGAGCGACTGCGCGCCCTCGAGCACGTGCTTTCGGTCGAGCTGTCCGGCGGCGAGCTCGTCTGCACCTGCGAGGCGAGTCCGCACAATCTGGTCGACATCCTCGACACGCTGCGTGCTGCCGACGTGGCGCTCGGCCGCGTGTGGAGCGAACCGCCGACCCTCAACGACGTGTTCCTCGAGATCACCGGCCGCGAGCTGCGCGACTAGGGGGCAGCCATGTTCAACACCATCATCACTACGGTCAAGACGCTGCTGCGCCGGCCGAGCACGTGGGTCTGGGGTGCTCTCTTTCCCGTCGCACTTTCCACGATGTTCATGTTTATGTTTGCTAACCTCAGCTCCGACGGCAAGATCGACCCGGTGCCGGTTGCCGTCGTGGCGGACGAGGCTTGGGACGCTTCGACCTTTAAGGGCGTGGCGACGTCGCTTGCCAAGGAAGACAACGATCAGCTGCTCGAGATCCACGAGTGCGAGGATGTGGACGCCGCGAACCGTGCGCTCAAGTCCGGCGAGGTCGCGGGCATCTATACGGTTGATGCCGCGGGCACGCCCAGGCTCACGCTGCTGTCGAGTTACGACAGCTCGCGCGCCTCGTCGGTGCTCACCGACCGCAGCATCCTTGAAACGGTGGCAAGCTCGTATACGCAAAATGTCGAGCTCATGCGCCAGATTGCCCAGGACAACCCGGCGGCGCTCGCCGATCCGGCGGCGGTTGCGCACGCCCTGTCGCTCGAGGGCGGAACCCGCCGCATGAGCCTGACTCGTGCCACGCCCGATGGCACGGTCATCTACTATTACGCGCTTTTTGGCCTGGTCGCGATGATGTCTGCCGAGTTTGCCGCCTTGAGCGTCGTCGATTTGCAGCCTAATCTGTCGGGCCTTGGCGCGCGCCGCTGCGTGGGCGGTCTTTCCAAGACGGCGTCGCTGGCCGGCATTTTTGTCGGCTCGTGGCTGGTTTCCTTTGCATCGATGGCGGTTGCGATCGGCTACGTGCGCCTGGTCGTGGGCGTCGACTTTGGCGGGCGCGAGGGGTTGTGCCTGCTGGGCGGGGCTGCATCCGCGCTTGCCGCCACGGGCCTGGGGCTTTTTGTGGGCACGCTTCCCGTTAAGGGCGGCAAGGCATCCAAGTCGGGCATCCTCACGGGCTTTGCCACCACGTGCGCCCTGTTTGCCGGCCTCTACGGCGAGCCGGCGATGGCGCTTGCCGACGACGTCGCCCGCGCTTGTCCGGTCGAGTGCTGGCTCAACCCCGTCAAGCTCATCTGCGACATGTTCAATCGCCTGTATTTCTTTGAGGACCTGGGGCCCTTCGCTGTTCGCGCCGGCGCGCTCGTCCTGATGGCCCTGGTGTTTGTCGCCGCCGCTACGCTGATCTTTGGAAGGAGCCGCTATGAGCACCTTTAAGACCGCGCTTCGCATGGCGCTGGCGCACCCGTTCTACCTGCTCATCTATACGGTGTTCATCTCGCTCATGGGCGTATTCATCGCGGCTTCGGTGAGCTGGAACTCGTCGCAGCTTACCGAGTACAAGCCCTACGACACCAACGTGATCGTGGTCGACCGCGACAATAGCGACCTTTCGCGGGCGCTTACCAAGCACCTGGGCTCACGCTTTGACCTGGTCACGGGCGTCGGCGACGACACATACGACCTTGCCGACGCGCTCTCCAAGAGCAACAGCGCCAAGGGCAGTGCCGATTGCGTGTTCTTTATCCCGGAGGGGTTTGAGGACGATCTTGTTGCAGCCGCCCGTGCGGGGGAGGCCCTGCCCAAGCTCGACGTGACCTATGGTTCCGGCACCATGGCGGCGGCGCTTTCGTCCGCCGAGGCCTCGCGCTGGATCTCGCTCGCGGGCGCTGCGGCGGCGCTTGAACCCGCTGCCTCCAACGGTGACGTCGCAAGGGCCGCCGAGCACGCGGCCGCAAAGCGCGCGGAGGTCCAGATCGAGCAGGTCAAGGTCGACTCGACTGCTGCTACCACGCTCGAGTCGTACTTCAACTTTGGCGCGTACGCGATCATCTCGTCGGTCATCGTGTCGGTGGGACTGGTGTTTTCGGGCATGAACGAGCCCGAGCGCGTGCGCCGCATGGATGCCAGCCCGGTCTCTGAGCGCCAGCGTTCGCTCGCTGTGTTCGCGGCCGCCGCCGTGCTCGCCGTCTGCATCTGGCTCGTGTCGAGCATGATGGGCGTCGTGGGCTTTGCCAGCGCGGTTGCCGAGGTCGGCGTGGGTCGCGTGTGCCTAGCGCTGGCGGCAACGTTTGCCCTGGCGTGCACGCCGCTGGCTGTTGGCTTTATGCTGTCGAGCCTGGGTGCGCGCGAGGAGCTGCTCAACGGTGTGGGCAACTTACTCGGCATGCTCATGACGTTTTTGGGTGGCGCCTGGATGCCGCTGTCGCTGATGGGTTCGGCCGTGCAGACGGTGGCGCACTTTGTGCCGACGTATTGGGTGAACGACGCGATCGGCAAGGCGCTTACCTCTGACCTGACGTCTGCCGCGCTGGACGACATCGCCTGCGACCTGGGCGTCACGGTGCTCTTCGCCGCCGCCATCGCCGCCGTAGGCCTAGCCCTCGCCCACAACAAATCCAGCGTCTAGCCACCTAGTCATTGGGGACAATCTTTGCCGATCCGCCGGCAGGGCTGGCAGGGACTGTCCCAATATGTCGGCACTTGGGGACCACTCATTGGGGACAGACTTAAATGAGCGATTTCACTCATTTAAGTCTGTCCCCAATGAGTAGGTTGGAAAATAGTTCGCGCACGTCGCTTAAAAATAGTTCGCCCGGGTTTACTATTAGCCTAGAAAAGTAGCAGAAGGCTAACAACGGGGGATAGCATGGCGACAAAGCGTGCCTACGTCCAGGTCAACGGACTCAAGAAACACTACGGCGACGGCGATGCGCGCCTGACGGTACTCGACGGCATCGACACGTCCATCAACCGCGGCGAGATCTGCGTCATGCTGGGGCCCTCGGGCTCGGGCAAGTCGACCTTTCTCAACCTGATCGGCGGCCTGGAGGATGCCGACGGCGGCTCCATCATGGTGGACGGCTGCGATCTCACGGCGCTCAAGCCCGCCGATCTGGGCGAGTACCGACGCCGCGAGCTGGGCTTTGTCTTCCAGTTCTACAACCTGGTGCCCGACCTTACCATCAAGGAAAACATCGAGGTCACGGCACACCTGTCCAAAAACCCGCTCAATGTCGACGATCTGCTGCGTTCGCTGGGCCTCTACGAGCACCGCAACAAGTTTCCGCGCCAGGTCTCGGGCGGCCAGCAGCAGCGCTGCGCCATCGGTCGTGCGCTCGTCAAAAACCCGGGCCTGCTGCTGTGCGACGAGCCCACGGGCGCGCTCGACTACAAGACATCCAAGGAAATCTTGCAGCTCATGGAGGACGTCAACCGCACTTACGGCTGCACCATCATCATTGTCACCCACAATGCCGCCATCGCGCGCATGGCAAATCGCGTGCTGCGCCTGCGCGACGGGCGCATCGTCGAGGACGAGCTCAACGAGTCGCCCGTCGCGGCCGCCGAGCTCGATTGGTAGGCGGCGCCATGACACCTCTCGCAAAACGTCTCCCGCGCGAGCTGCGCCGCAATATCGGCAAGTACCTGGGCATCTTTTTGCTTATGTGCGGAAGCATCGCCCTCACGTCGGGCTTTTTGCTCGCGGCGCATTCCATCGGCTGCCTCATTGACGACATGCGCGACGACTACACGATTGAGGACGGCCGCGTGACTACCTCCTTCGAGGCCACCAAAGATCAGCTCAAGGCTGCCGAAGACGCGGCTGAGGACGTCGGCGGCGTTACGTTCTACAAGAATTTCTCCATCGACGCCATCATCAAAAAGGCGGCTGGCGACGACGGCACCAAGCGCACCCTGCGCACCTACGCGCATCGCACCAAGGTTGACATTGCGTCCTACTGCGAAGGCAGGCAGCCCAAGACGGACGATGAGGTGGCAATCGACCGTGTCTTCGCCACCAACAACGACCTCGCCGTGGGTGATAAGGTCGAGCTTGAGGGCCGCACCTACACCATCTGCGGCATCATGACCCAGCCCGATAGCCAGGCGCTGTTCCTCGACAATTCGGACTTTACGGTGAACACCATCACGTACGGCGTGGCCGAGGTCACCGACGCCGGCTTTGCCGCGCTTGAGGACGCCGGCGGCGCGCCTGCCTACACCTACTCCTTTACCTTTACCGATCGCGACCTCCCCACCGCGGATCGCATCGATGCGGAGCAGGATATGGTCGAGGCGCTGACCGATGCCGATGCGCGCGTGGACGATCTGATCGATGCCGATTCCAATCAGGGCATTGGCTATGCGCGCGACGACGTGGACGGCGACTCCATGATGTGGATGACGTTGCTCGACATCATCATCGTGATCATGGCATTTGTCTTTGTGGTGCTCACCGACGCTACCATCGAGGAGGAGAGCGCCATCATCGGCACGCTGCTCGCCAGCGGCTATCGCCGCCGCGAGATCGTGCTGCACTACCTCGCGCTTCCCGCCATCGTGGGCGTGCTCGCGGCGCTTTTGGGCACCGCGCTCGGCGTCGCGTTCTTTACCGAGCCCATGCGCGGCCTCTATTACGGTTCGTATAGCCTGCCTCCCTTCCAGGTGTACTGGAGCTGGGAGATCTTCGTGAAGTGCGCTGTGGTTCCCGCCGCCGCGCTCATCCTCATTACGCTGGTGGGCCTGCTCCGCAAAATGGGCAAGACGCCGTTGCAGTTCCTTCGTCACGAGGCGAGCGGTAAGTCGGGTACCAAGCGCGGTCTGCAGCTGCCGGAACGCATGGGCTTTGTCTCCCGCTTCCGTCTGCGCGTTTTCCTGCGCAACCTGGGCAACTTCGCCACGCTCTTCGTGGGCATCGCGTTTGGGTCGCTGCTTTTGCTCTTTGGCCTGGCGATTCTGCCCACGATGACGCACTATGCGGACAACCTGGAGACGAGCCTGGTCGCCGAGCACCAGTACACACTCAAGGCTCCGCTAGAGCTCGAGGGCACTGCCGAGGAGCGCGAGCAATGGTCGGCACTCGAGCGCTTGCAGTCGGTTGACGGCGCGCTGCTTTCTGCCGCTCAGGATGCCGATGACGAGCTTGACGACGCGGCCGATGCCGCGCAGACGGCAGCCGATGCCGCGACCGCATCTCCGTCTGCCGAGAGCCTGACTGCAGCGCAGGATGCGCTTGCTAAGGTCAAGGACAAGAAGGATGCGCTCTACGCGCGCCTTGACGATCTTGCCGATGCCCTCGGCTGCAACCGCGATGAGGCCATCGATCTGATCGACAAGGCCTCTAAGATCGACACTGACAACGACGATATCCACCCGGTCAATTCGACCGACAACGGCGCGGGCGCAATCGCGCAGGCCGAGAAATATGCCGTTCACCAGCTGCAGTACGACCGTGGCGACGGCAATGGCGAGGAGACGATTTCTGTCTACGGCATCTCGTCCGATTCGCGCTACTGGAAGGGCCTCAACATCGGCGATGGCCGCGTCGTCTTTGGCGGCGGTCTGCTCGATAAGTTTGGCTGGAGCGAGGGCCAGAAGGTCACGCTCAGCGACAAGTACGAGGGTGAGCATTATTCCTTTGAGTACGCGGGCAAGGACTGTGCCTGGGGCTCCAAGTCGGACATGAACATCTATATGAGTATCGACGACTTTAACGAGTTGTTCGACAACGACGCCGCCTACTTTAACGGCTATGTGAGCGACGAGAAGCTCGACCTCGACGCGCGCTACTTTGCCGGCGACACCACGCCCGACGACATGCGCGCCGTGGGTGACCAGTTCATCGGCATGATGAGCAAAATGATCGGCATGATGGTCGGGCTCGCGGTGTTTATCTTCCTGCTGTTTATGTACCTGCTGACCAAAGCGGTGATCGACCACAGCGCCCGTTCGATCAGCTACATGAAAGTCTTTGGCTATCGCGATAGTGAGATCTCGCATCTGTACATCCGCTCGATCACGCTGTGCGTGGCGGCGTCGCTCGTGCTGAGCCTGCCGGTCATTATTGGCTCGCTCACGGCCATCTTCCGCTCGATGCTGCTCGCCTACAACGGCAATATCGAGATCTACGTGCCCGCTTGGTCCATGGCTGCATGCGTCGGCATTGGCTTTGCGACCTACCTGGTCGTGGCGCTGCTGCACACGCGCTCTATCAAGCGCGTCAGCCTAGCCGAGGCCCTCAAGGTGCAAGAGTAGTCATCGGGGACGTTCTTAAATGACTGGTCATCGGGGACAGTCTTTGACGATTCGCCGGCTCGCTGGCCGGGCTGGCAAGGACTGTCCCTAACTGCCGGAAGGGAACGTCCCTAGCTGCCAGGTGGCGAGGCACTCATTTAAGTCTGTCCCCAATGAGTGGTTTCAGTCATTTAAGTCTGTCCCCAATGAGTGCCCAACGACTCGGCGTTGCGCTTGACTTCGACCCTACTTTAACGGGTACCATCCTCTATGTCTGTAATGCCATATAGACCGAGGGGATAGATCTATGACCGCAACCGCACCCGCAGCACCGGCAAAGGTGTACTTCACCAACCTGCGCACGCATGCTCGCGAGAGCCAGCTCGACAAGCTCAAGCGCCTCATCCGCCGCGCTGGTATCGAGCGGATCGACTTTGAGAACAAGTTTGTCGCCATCAAGATTCACTTTGGTGAGCTGGGCAACCTGAGCTTTTTGCGCCCCAACTACGCCCGAGCCGTCGCGGACGTCGTGAAGGAGCTGGGCGGCAAGCCCTTCCTTACCGACTGCAACACGCTCTATGTGGGTAGCCGCAAAAATGCGCTCGAGCACATCGACACCGCCTACCAGAACGGCTTTACCCCGTACGCCACGGGCTGCCAGATCATCATCGCCGACGGCCTCAAGGGCACCGACGAGGCGCTCGTCCCGGTCGAGGGCGGCGAGTACGTGCGCGAGGCAAAGATCGGCCAGGCACTCATGGATGCCGACATCGTGATTAGCCTCACCCACTTTAAGGGCCATGAGCAGGCCGGCTTTGGCGGCGCCATGAAGAACCTGGGTATGGGCGGCGGTAGCCGTGCCGGCAAGATGGAGCAGCACGCCGCTGGCAAGCCGAGCGTCGATACCACCAACTGCGTTGGCTGCCGTGCCTGCGAGAAGATATGCGCGCACAGCGCCATCACGTTTGACGGTACGCGTGAGCGCGAGCTTGCCAACGGCAGCACTCGCACGGTTCATGTGGCTGCCATCGACCACGATCGCTGCGTGGGCTGCGGACGCTGCATTGCGGCGTGCAACCAAGACTGCATCAAGCCCGACTATGATGCCGCGGCCGACGTACTCAACTACAAGATCGCTGAGTACACCAAGGCCATCGTCGACGGCCGCCCGAGCTTCCACATCTCGCTCGCCATGGACATCAGCCCCAACTGCGACTGCCATCCCGAGAATGACACGCCCATCGTCAACGACATCGGCATGTTCGCGAGCTTCGACCCGGTCGCCATCGACCAGGCCTGCGCCGACGCCGTCCTGGCGTCCGAGCCGCTGCCTAACACCGAGCTTACCGACAGCGCGGCCAAGATGGAGCATAATCACGAGCATCTGGAGGGCGAGCAGGCCAAGGATCCCTTCTGCATCACGCATCCCGACACCGACTGGCGCGCGTGCATCGCGCATGCCGAGAAGATCGGCCTGGGCACGAGCAAGTACGAGCTCATCGAGGTCAAATAGCGCCTAGCTATTGGACAAAACAAGCGCCTCTGTGGCGTAAGTCGAGCAAAAGCCGCCCGTGAGCACAGCGCCCACGGGCGGTTTTTCGGAAGTGCTAGGGGTCAGATAGACCAGTAAACCGTACTATTTGCCTAAAAATGCTTGTCGAGGAAGTTGTCGACCGTATTCCAGTAGAGCTCGGGGTCGACTTGCGCGCTCTTGGCGTGGGTGGCGCCGTGGATAGTGAGCTTCTGTTTAACCTTGCTGGCGCACGCCTCGTAGTTTTGGTCGAGCATGCTGTACGGTACAAAGGTGTCTTGGTCACCGTGGATAAAAAGCATGGGAACTGTTGCACGTTTGAGTTGATCCACGCTGCTTGCCTTATGGAAGTCGTAGCCCGCGCGCACGTTGCACACCAAGTTTGCTACATCGAGCAAGGGAAAGCTGGGCAGGCCGAACACGTCCTTGAGCTGCAGAGAAAACTCGTCCCAGACGCTCGTGTAGCCGCAGTCCTCGATAATGCATTTCACATTTGCGGGCAGAGATTCCCCCGCGACATTCATGGCCGTCGCCGCGCCCATCGACTCGCCAAAGACCAGGATGCGCGCCTTGGGATCGGCCGCAACGATCCGCCCGATCCACGCGACGACATCGAGTCGCTCGGGCCAGCCCATGCCGATGTAGTCACCGCCGGAACGCTCGTGGGCGCGGGCGGCAGGTGCGAGCACGTTCATGCCGCGGTCGTGGAATCTCTTGGCGTATCGGGCCATACCGATGGGCTCATCGGTGTATCCGTGTAGGCAGATAGCGTAATTGTGCGTGCTCTCTGGGGCGGCAAAATACCAGGCGGCAAGTTCGGTTCCGTCATCTGCGGTGAGGCTGCTACTCTCGCGGTTTTCTTTAAACCATGCCCGCGCCTCGACTGCCTCGGCATCCATCTGCTCGCCCTTTTTGCCGTCCTTGCCGTCCTGCATCATCTTCATGGTGTAGGGCGCTTGGGGATTCAGGGCAAAGTCGAACAAGAAGTTGCCGGCAAACCCCAGCAGCGCGACAACGAGCACCAGCGCAACGACGCCGGCTATCTTGAGCTTTCGATGGGAACGTGCGTTTTGAGACATAAGAAGCTTTCCTATAAGATGTTAATACATCAACATTTAATGCAAGCGCATTATGGACGTTCACCGTTGATGCGTCAACAGGCAAAGAATGGGTAAACAAAGGGTCACGTATGGTGCAAATTTCGCACGCACCCAGACGCTTTGATATAGTGTTGAGAACTCTTTACGTTGGAGGATGTAACCGGCATGTCCGATTCGAGCGACAGTTCCAAGCCGCGACCCAAGGCCGCGGCCGTTCCGCACTACACGGTGGGCGAGGAGATTATGAACTCCGTCACCCATGGTGTCGGCTGCTTGCTGGGTATTGCGGGTCTGGTGCTCCTGATCGTATTCGCTGCACTGCGCGGCGGTGGCCCGGCCCACATGGCCGCGGCAATTGTCTATGGCGTCAGCATCATCCTCGAATACCTAGCCTCCACGCTCTACCATGCGATTCAACCCGCGCGCGCCAAGCGCGTGTTTCGCATCATCGACCACAGCTGCATCTACCTGCTCATAGCCGGCAGCTATACGCCGTTTTGCCTCATCACGCTCGCAAACGACGGCGGCGCTGCGCTGTTCTTCGCCGTATGGGCCATCGCCATTATCGGCATCGCCCTCGAGTGCTTTATGCGCGAGCGCCAGCCGCACTGGGTAAGCGGCCTGGTCTACCTGCTGATGGGCTGGCTCGTTGTCTTTAAGCTGCCCGAGCTCGTGTCGCTGCTCAACCCCGTGGCACTTGCCCTGCTCGCTGTCGGCGGCGTGTGCTATACCGTGGGCGTGCCGTTCTACATCGCCAAAAACGTGCGCTATCTGCATAGTGTGTTTCACCTGTGGGTGCTCGCCGGCAGCATCTTCCAGTTCATGGCGGTGATTCTCTTCGTAATTTAGCGACCACGCCTGCGCGCCCGCGTCCTCGTTTGGGCGCCGGTGCAATTGCCGTATCCGTCATCAACGTTTTGACCTGACGTCCCGAATCTTGGAGGTTCGAGAAACTCCCGATGGACATAACCATCTCCCTTATCACTACCCTCGTTTTGACCCTCATCAACGGCTACTTCTCTATGTCCGAGATGGCGCTCACCACGGCCAAGCGCGCCGTGCTGGAGCACGAGGCCGAGGAAGGCGACAAGCGCGCCGAGCGTGCCATTAAGCTGGCTGCCGACTCCGACCAGCTGCTCGCCACCATCCAGGTTGCCATTACGCTCGTGGGCTTCGCCTCGTCCGCCGTCGCCTCGACGAGTCTGTCCGACCCGCTCGCCACGTGGCTCATGAGCTTTGGCATCGCGCCGCTCTCCGCCATCGCGCGCGGCCTGGCGCCGGTCATCATCACCGTCGCGGTCGCCTTCGTATCCATCGTGATCGGCGAGCTCGTCCCCAAGCGCATCGGCCTGGCCAATGCCGAGGGCGTGTCCAAGCAGGTCGTGGGACCGTTGTCGTTTTTCCAAAAGATCGCCCGTCCGCTCGTGTGGCTGACTGGCGCTTGCTCCGATGGCCTGGCCCGCATCCTGCGCATCAAGAGTGCCGACGACCGTCAGAATGTCTCGGAAGAAGAGATCAAGTACATGGTCTCGGAGCAGGACGACCTGCTCGACGAGGAAAAGCGTATGATCCACGAGATCTTTGACCTGGGCGACACCGTTGCCCGCGAGGTCATGGTGCCGCGCGTGGACACCACCATGTGCGAGGACGACGAGACGGTCGCCGACGTGTTGTCCACCATGCGCCAGACCGGCTTCAGCCGCATCCCCGTCTATCACGAGGACCCCGACAACGTCGCGGGCATCGCGCACATCAAAGACCTGATCCAGCCCGCGCTCGACGGCAAGGGCGACCAGCCCATCGCCGGCTTTTTGCGCGACGCCACCTTTGTGCCCGACACCAAGGACATCCTGCCGCTGCTGTCCGAGATGCAGACCTCGCACGACCAGATCGTGGTCGTCGTGGATGAGTACGGCGGCACGGCCGGCATCATTACCATCGAGGACATCGTCGAGGAGATCGTGGGCGAGATCGAGGACGAGTTCGACCCCGACAACAAGTACCTCACGCGCCTTTCGCGCCGCGAGTGGCTCGTCGATGGGCGTTTTTCGTGCGATGACGCGATTGAGCTTGGTTGGCCGCTCGAGGAAAGCGATGATTATGAGACCATCGCCGGCTGGATTTTGGAGCTTTGCGACTCGGTGCCCGACATCGGAGAGGTGTTTGAGGTCGCGGGGTACAAGTTTAAAGTGCAGTCGATGCGCGGCCAGCGCATCTCGCTCATTCGCGTGATCGCTCCGGCCGAAACCGATAAGAAGGATTCCGAGTCCTCGGCAGAGAAGCCGGCGACGTCGGGTGCGGGCCCTGCGGACCCGCACGACGGCGACGAGTAGGGCAAGGACGAGTAGGGGAGAGTTATGGCAGGCCTGTTCAACATCCTTAAGGTCACCGTCAGCGAGGACAAGATTTGCGCGCACGTGCTGGTGAACCCCGGCATGCCGCTCATGACCTCGGAGGATATCGAGGCCACGGCGCGCGTGTACTACCTGGTGCCCGCGATTGCCAAGCACCTGTGCCTGGGCGATTCCGGCCGCGAGTTCCAGGACTGCATGGGTCAGACCGAGCTCTGCCACCTGCTTGAGCACGTGACGGTCGAGCTCATGAACGAGACCGGTCTTGCCGGTAGCATCTCGTGCGGCCGCACGCGCGTAAGCGAGCATGACGAGCGTGTCTTTGAGGTCGAGCTTTCGTGTCCCGACGACGCACTGGCCATCGGTGCGCTGTCGTCGGCCACCTTTATGATGGACTGGGCGTACCTGCACGCCGACCAGCCTGCCCCCGACGTGGAAGGCACGGTCGCGGGCCTGCGCAACCTGGTGCTGGGCATGCGCGCCGAGGCCGAGGGCAAGGATCCTCACGAGGCCGTCGCCGCCGCGAACGGCGAAGATGCTGCCGAGGACGAGGGCGCTGACGAGGGCGATGTGTCGGTCGACGCCGAGCCCGTTGCCGATGCGACCGCCGAGCCCGTTCCCACCGAGCCCCAGGGCGTCCCCAACTTTGACGACGAGCCCCAGGTGGCGATTGATACCGAGGGCGCGGTTGCCGAGAACCACGAGGCCTCCGCTGCCGTCTTTGGCGGTGCGGCGACGGTTCCGGCAGGACCTGCGCATGAGGGCGGCCTGCCACTCGTGGACGGCGCCGGCGAGGACCCGGGTGCCACGGTGGCCATGCCGGCTATGCCTCAGGAGTAGGCCTACGCGTTTATCACCATCACGTACCTGCGCCTTTGCCGTACGCAGATGAGCGGAGCGGCAAGTGATGCGCTGCGGGTATAATGGACAGCATTCAAACGGTGGGCACCGACGTGCCCGCAGGAGAGGAATGATCATGGGTAAGACTTTCAGCTTTGTCTCCGGCGCACTTTTTGGTGCCGCTGCCGGCGCTATTATCGGTGTTGCTCTGGCCCCGCGCTCGGGCGCCGAAACCCGCGCCATGGCTGCCGATATCGCCAACGACGCCTGGGACAATATGCGCGACACCTACGAGCACAGCGCCGAGGAGGCCCGTGCCGCGGTGAATGACTTTGGCCCGATGGTCGACGCCAAGACCGACGACCTGCGCGCCAAGGTCGACCTGGCCCGCGAGCGCATGGACCAGCTGCGCGAGCAGCTCAACGACGCCATTTCGGGCGGCAACGTGACGCCTGCCGCCGACGTCGTGGTCGAGAACGCCGTCGAGGCTGATACCGAGGCTGCGGAGCCCTCGACCGAGGCATAATGCGCGCCGGGGATTTTGCCGGCGCCAAGATCTATCGCAAGCCTACCGAGGACAAGCGCACCAAAAAGGACGGCACGCCGCGCAGCCCTAAAAAGCTCGGAAAGATTCACTTTCCGGTCTTTACCCCGGGCGGTACGCGCGTGGTCGGCTTTATGGTCCGCCAGTCCGATATCGCGGGCATGATCGAGCGTCCCGATCGATTCGTAGCGCTCGACGCCATTGGTGTCTACGAGGGCGCCATTGCGGTCGATGACGTCAAGGACACGTACGATGCCGCCGCCGCCAAGCGCCTCGACATCAACCTGGACGATTGCATCATCTGGGTCGGTATGGACGTGCGCACGGAATCGGGCGACGTCGTGGGCTATTGCTCGGACGTTGAGTTCAAGCCGCGCTCGGGCATCGTGCAGGCATTCTATGTGACCGCCGGTGCTGCTTCGAGTGTTTTGGTTGGTGACACGCAGGTGCCGCCGACGATGCTGCGCGGCTACGAGAACGGCGCGATGGTCGTCTCGGACGAGGTCAAGTCGCTCGGGTATTCGGGCGGTGCGGCTGCCAAGGCCGCCGAGGCCAGCGTCGTGGTGGGCGACAAGGTCAAAAAGGGCGCCAAGGTGCTCGATGACAAGGGATCGGTCGCCGTGGACAAGGGCAGCCGCGCACTGGGCAAGCAGCTCGGCAAGACGCGCGGTATGTTCAAGGCCTTTAAGGACGAATACCAAAAGGCGAGCGGAGGCTCGTCAAAAGCTACAAAATAGCGACGTACCAAATGATGGGAGGCAAGCCGGAGACCTGTTGCTCCGGCTTGCTGTGTTTATGGGGGAGGGCACATGCGCCAAAACGGATCCAACTTAAACGGGCGTTCGGGCGCGCGTCCGACGGCGCGCCGCGACCTGGGGCAGCTGCCCAGCGGTCAGCGCCGCCGTCACCGTAAGCCCGGCGCGATGTATCTCAACCATAGCCGCGGCTTTAGCGATCGCAGCGCGCGCATCGGCAACAGCCGCACACCCCGTCGTTCGTCTCGCCTGCCCTACGCGCTCATCGCCGTGGGTTGCGCGCTCGTGCTGTTTATCGCTGCCGTCGTGGGCTACGTCAACCGCAGTGTGGACGTGGAGCTCAACGGCCAGAAGACAGCGGTGCGTGTGGGCTCTACGCTGCAGAATCTCATCGACGACCAGGAGTTGACTGACACCTACGACGCAGGCGACCTGCTGGCCGTCGATGACAGCGTGCTCAAGCGCCATGGGGGCGAAAAGCTGTCGGTGAAGGTCGACGGCAAGCGCGTGAAGCAGGGCAAATGGGATAGCCGCGAACTTGAGGGTGGCGAGAAGGTGACGGTCAAGGATGGCCGTAACACCTACGAGAAGCACGAGGTTCAGGCTACGGTTATCGAGCCCAAGCTCAAGGTCGAGGGTACGGGCGCTATCGAGTATGTGCAGACGTGGGGTGTCCAGGGCCGCTCCGAGGTGTGGGTCGGCGAGCAATCGGGTAAGACGCAGGACCGCGGCGAGGTTGTGCCCGCTACCGATTGCATCGTTGCGTGCGCGAGCGTGGCGCCCAAGGGCAACGAAAAGTACGTGGCGCTGACGTTTGATGAGGGCCCGAGCGGAGCGACCAAGCAGATTTTGCAGGTACTCAAGGAAAAGGGGGTCACCGCGACGTTCTTCCTTTCGGGCGATGCGGTCGAGGCCTCGTCCGCCACGGCCAAGGCGATTGTCGATGCCGGGTGCGAAATCGGATCCAACAGCTACAGCGACGATTCGCTCAAGGGTCAGGACCGTGAGGCGGTACGCGAGCGGATCACGAAAGGCACCGATGCGATTAAGTCGGCGACCGGCGTGAAGACGATGCTGCTGCGTGCTCCCTACGCTGCCTTTGACGAGCAAAACTGGATTGATGCGATGGACCTGGTCTCCGCCGTGGTCTCGTGGAATATTGACTCGGGCGACTGGCTGCTCAACGGTGCCGACGAGCAGGTCTCGACGGTGCTCGATTCGGTGACGCCGGGCAATATCGTGCTGCTCACCGATAGAGACGAATGCGCCGAGCAGACGCTCGAGGCGCTGCCGCAGATTATCGACGGCCTCATTGCCGACGGCTACAAGATCGTGACGCTCAGCGACCTGGTCAAGACGGACACGTCGCTGAGCAAAAAGCTCACCTCGCTGACGAAGGTCACCATGCCCAAGGGCGCCGTGTTCCCCCAACTTGCCGAGGACGATGACACCACAGAGTAGTCATTGGGTAGTCGTTTAAGAACGTCCCCAATGGCTATGTCACGGATACGTCAGCGTTTGGTATGCCTGCAATGTGCAGCGCATAAATTCGATGCCGCAGGGCGATGCTGATGCTATAGTTACTGCGGTTAATGAGGGTCAAGAGAAAGGTTACAGGTGAAATCCAAACCTCGACCATACAGTCGATGACCCCATGCAGGTGCTTTTTGCGCATGCACGGGGTGTAAGCGTCGAGCGGCGTGCCGCCCGCGCATGCGTATACATATCCAGAAGCCCCCGGACGCCGCACGCGCGGCCGCGTCCGGAGGAATAATGATGGGGAGCACCATTGAATTATCTGAGTGAGATGCTCAAATTGCCGGTCTTGGACGTCGACGGCGAAAAGCTCGGCGTGGTCAACGATTTTGGCATTGCTACCGGCGAAGTTTTTCCGCACGTGACGTCGCTCGCGTTCCGCGGCCCCGGCAAGACGCCGTTTATGATCAGCTGGCGCAAATGGGTCGACCGTATCGACGAGACGGGTGTACACCTTAAGACGTCGGCCACCGAAATCCGTTTTTCGTACCTGCAGCCGACCGAACTCTTGCTTGCCCGCGACGTGCTCAACAAGCAGATTGTCGACACGCAGGGCATGAAGGTCGTGCGCGTAAACGACATCAAGTTTTCCATGTCGGGCGAAAACCAGCTGCGCCTGCTGGGCGCCGAGGTCGGTGCCCGCGGTCTGCTGCGCGCGATCAGCCCCGCACTCGAGCACGTCGTCGAGGGCTTTATGAAGCACCTGGGCAAGCCGCTCAGCGAGGACATCATCGCTTGGTCCTACATGGACCTGCTCGACCGCTCGACTAAAAACATCCAACTCTCGGTGTCGCACAAGACGCTCGGCGAGCTGCACCCTGCCGACATCGCCGACATTATCGAGCAGCTCGACCCGCGCCTGCGTGCGCAGGTGTTTGCGCAGCTCGATACTGCCCAGGCCGCCGAGGCCATCTCGGAGTTCGATGACGACGAGCTTATGACCGAGATGCTCGAGGGCCTGTCCGACACCGACGCATCGTCGATGCTGGCCATGATGGACCCGGACGACGCTGCCGACCTGATCGACGAGCTTGATTACGAGAAGGCCGAGAAGCTCCTGCGCCTGATGGGCGTCAAGGAGGAGAAGGCGATTCGTAACCTGCTGGGGTATGAGGACAACACCGCCGGCCGCATTATGACCTCGGAGTTTGTCTCCCTGCCCGCTACGGCAACGGTCGGTGACGCCATCGAGGCGATTCGCGAGCTCGACGAGGACTTCGAGAGCGTCTATTACGTCTATACCGAGGATCCGAGTGGCATGCTGACCGGCGTGCTTTCGCTGCGCACGCTGATCGTAGCCGACCGCGACGCCACGCTGGGTCAGTTGGCCTATCGCGACCTGGTCTATGTGTCGCCCGACGAGGACCAGGAAGACGTGACGGACGAGATGACCAAGTACGACCTGGTCGCTATCCCCGTCTGCGACGAGAACCGCCACATCCTGGGCATCGTGACCTTCGACGACGCCATGGACGTTATCGCCGAGGAGCATCAGGAGGACCTGCAGATCGCCGGTGTCGGCTCGGGTGACAGCGCGTCCGACGACTCGACGAACGTGCTCAGCTGGTTCGTGCATCGCCAGTACTGGGTTGTTGTATGGGGCATCGCATCGTGCATCATGGCGACCGTGCTGGGAACGGCGCTCGGCTCCGCGCATCTGGTGGTGTTCCCCATGTGCGCCATGCCGCTCGTGCTGCTGGCGGCCTCGCGCATGGTGTCGTTCGTCAAGAACTACTTCCTGGAGTATGACGGTCACGACGACGAGCCCAAGCCGTATCTGGGGTTCTTCTTCCAGAGCACGGGCATGGGCCTGATTCTGTCGCTCGTGACCTACCTGTGCGCCCAGCTGGTGCGCACCGCTGCGTTCCCCGATGCGCCCATGTTTGAGGAGCAACTCTTTACCGGGTGCTTTAATATCGCTGCCATCATTTGCCTGGTTGGCAACATGAGTGCCGTGATTTACCTGATGGTGCTGTTCTGGCGTGACGAGCATGACCTCAACACGTCGGGCACCGCCATGAACGTCATTGCCGTCATGATCTCGTGTGTGGCGTATTGCATCGCCGCGGTGCTGCTCGCCATGTCGGTCATGGGTTAGGTGGTCGCGTGCAAAATACCAAGCAAAAGTCGGGCACCAAGCAAAAGCTGACCATCGCGGCCATCTTTGGCGCTATGGGTCCCGGTCTGCTGGCGGCGCTTTCGGGCAATGACGCCGGCGGCATTGCAACGTATTCCAGTGCGGGCGCCAGCTATGGCTACAAGATGCTCTGGATGCTTCCCGTCATGACTGTGCTGCTCATCGTGACGCAGGAGACCGCGGCGCGTTGCGGCTGCGTGACGGGCAAGGGCCTGGCATCGCTCATTCGCGAGCGCTTTGGCGTGCGCAAGAGTGTACTTGCTATGGCGGCGCTGTTGATCGCCAACACGGCTGTGACCATTTCGGAGTTTGCGGGCATCGCCAGCGGTCTTGCTCTCTTTGGCGTGCCGGCGAGCATCTCGGTGCCGTTGGTGGCGCTGCTGGTATGGATGCTTACCATGTCGGGTAGTTTCCAGCGCATCGAGAAGATTTTGCTGCTGGTAAGCTGCGTGTTCGTGACCTACATCGTCGCCGCGTTTATGGCCGGCCCCAACTGGGGCGAGGTCGCGGTCGACTTGGTCGTCCCCAATATTCAAAACGACCCCAGCTACGTGTCGCTCGTGGTCGCAACGATCGGTACCACCATCGCACCGTGGATGATCTTTTTGGCGCAGAACAACGTGGTCGATAAGAACGCGGGCGAGGACGATATCGTGCTGCAGCGTATTGATACCGTGAGCGGCTCGCTTGCTGCCGATGTCATTGCCGGCTTTATTATCATCACGACCGGTACGGTGTTGTTCCCGGCGGGTATTCAGATTAGCGATGCCGCCGATGCTGCCCGCGCGCTGGAGCCTATTGCGGGTCAGTGGTCCACGGTACTGTTTGCCTCGGGCTTGGTCGCGGCGAGCTTCTTGGCCGCCTGCGTGCTGCCGGGCGTTACGTCGAGCGCTATCTGCGAGGCATTTGGCTGGGAGCGCGGTGCCGACCGCAGCTGGGACGAGGCCCCGGTCTATCGCGGCATCATTACGGCCATCATCGGTATCTCTGCCGTGCTGGTGCTTATGCCCGGCGTCGATCTGTTCCAGATTATGATGACCTCGCAGGTCATCAATGGCGTGCTGCTGCCCGTGGTTCTGGTGTTCCAGGTAGTTATTGCCGCTGACCGTCACATTATGGGCACTAACCGCAACGGCCGCGTGTGGAATGTGCTCACTTGGGCGACTATCGGTGTGATTACGGTGCTGACGGTCGTCATGTTTGTTCTGCAGGCGATGGGTTACAGCGCTTAGCGCCTCTTTTGGACTCCAAACAGGCCGCAGCGATGGACTGCGGCCTGTTTTTTGCCCGCTATAGGGCGTTAGTTATATGGCAGTGGACAAAAAATGCCAAATATGAGTACTGTTGCCTTGCCGATAGCATTTACGACCAAGAAAATAATGAACATAGTTAAGAATCTGTTTATTAAAAGCGGGTCTCCAAGTCCTAAGCCGGCCATTCTGGTCAACTGGAAGGGTCGCGCGCTACCGCAGGGGCGCCATTTTGGGTGGTTTTGCCTGCTACTAAAATGGTAACAGTACTCATATTTGCCACTTTTTGTCCACGACCTCTTGGAGTCGGCTCGAAAAGAGTGATTTTGGGTTGTTTGCTGCGGATGTGGGGCTTGGAAACAACGCTCGGGGTGGCGAGGCGCCCAGAATTCGGTCGCAAGGAGGGCGTTCCTTGGCTGTGCCAGGAGTGTCCCTAGGTGCCGGCACATAAGGAACGTCCCTAACTGCCGGAGGGGGTGCCTGCCGTGGCAGGCACCCCCTCCGGATGTGAGAAGTTTGCGCTGCAGGTTACTTGTCGGTGCCCAGCTTGTGCGGCTTGAGAGCGAGCGCATTGACGAGCGCGTCGGTGGCAGACTTGACGGCCGCCGGCTGCGGATCGTTGACGTGATCCTCGGGATGCACGGGCAGGTCCTTCTTGACTGCATCGTGGATCAAGTTGAGGTACTCGGTCACGCCAGTGGTCGACAGGTGCGTGCCATCGCCATCGAACAGGTCGTTGCGATTGGCACTGTATCCGTACCAGTCGATAACGCGCACGTTCTTGTAGCGCGTGGCGGCGTTGGCGATGGCCTGGTTGGTAGAGCCAACCCACGGCTGCGGGCTGCGCGTGTTCACAAACACCACAATACGCTTATCTCCTGCATCGGCCATGATGGCGTCGATCTGGTCGTCGGTTACCAAGCCATTGGTTCCCAGCGCAAAGACCACGATCTTGCCGGCAAGGTTCTGTCGGAGATAGCCCTCAAATGTCGCGCGGCCCGCATCAAACTGGCGGCCCTTTTCGGCATCGATGTGACTGTGGGGGAACACGCCGTCAAAGGAATCGACGGCGCGCAGCGACACGGAGTCACCGATCATCAGCAGGTCGTAGGAGCCATCGGGGAAGCCGTCGTTGTCCTTGTCGGTGTCGTCGGCTGCCTGTTGGTCCGTTGGCGCGGTGTTCTTGGCTTCCTTGTTGAGGACTTCGGCGCCCTCACCGCTCAGTGCAGACGTCTCGGGCACAAAGACCAGGCCGCCCAGTGCAACGACCAACACGACAGCGCAGGCTGCGCAGACAGGGACGTGCGCGCGCGCCCAGTTGGTGGGCGTGGTGGTGCCGTTGCGGAACTCGGATACGGTGCGCCCAAAGGCGCCCTTTCTAAACGGCGTCTCGATAAAGCGATATGAGCATTCGGCTACGGCGACCACCAACAACACCTGCAAAATGTACTGCCACCACGGCGTATCGTTGATGTTGGCGACCGGGTTCATGAGCAACAGTAGCGGATAGTGCCACAGGTAGATGCTGTACGAGCGCTTGCCAACCCACACGAGCGGCTCGGCGGACAGTGCGCGGGCAACCATTCCCTGGGGCTGCACGCAGGCCGCGATGACCATGAGCGTGAGGATGGAGCATAACAGCGTGCCGCCGCGATACTGGAACGCGGTGTAGCCGTTGGTGAGCGCGACCATGGCGGCAAGGCCAACCAGACCCACGACGCCCAACACATCGATGGATGCAGGTGAGGACCAAAAACGCACGAGCGTACTCGGCTGAGTCGGGACGGTCTCGGCTGCGCCGTCGGTCGTAGCGTCATGCTTGCTTTCGGCGTTCTTGCCGTGCTTGGCGGCGCCAGCCAGGCGATTGAGCCCCAAACGATGAGCGAGACGCACCGGTGCCAGGTCGCAATCGGGGATAAAGGCCATCCAGGCGCCCAGCAGCAGCGAGAACACGCGGGTGTCGGTGCCGTAGTACACGCGGCTGGGGTCGGCGGCGGGGTTATAGAGCACCATCATGGCGATGGCGGAGACAGCAGCCAGGCCCAGAACCATGCGGCGCGTGTTGGGCTTGCTCATGTGCATGGATACCATAGCGAGCAGCAGCGGGGGCCAAACCAGGTAGAACTGTTCCTCGATGGCGAGCGACCAAAAGTGCGTAAGCGGCGAGGGATCGCCCAGGGCGTTGAAGTACGAGACGTCCTGCATAATCTGCCACCAGTTGTTAAAGAACAGCAGCGACGGCAGAATGTCGGGACGCATCTTGGTGAGCATCACGTGGTTAAAGATGGTGCACAGCGCGCAGGTCACGAACACTACCGTTACCACGGCGGGGACCAGGCGACGGATGCGGCGAATCCAGAAGCTCTTAAGGTCGATGCGACCGGTCTTAGCGACTTCGTTGAGCAGCAAGCGCGTGATCAGATAGCCCGAAAGCACAAAGAAGATCGTGACGCCAAGCAGGCCGCCCTGAGCCCACGTGAGGTTGAGGTGATAGAGCACCACCGCGACGACGGCAAGCGTGCGCAGGCCGTCAAGGGCAGGGATGTAGCGGGACTTGGGGCGAGCAGGCGTCTGCTCCGCGGCGGGAGTGTTGGCGCGGCCCGCGTTGTTGGCAGAAGCGCGATGGGGGCTCGCGGTGCGTCGCGGCTCGTTGGCACGGCGCTCGCCCTTCACGCGTTCGTGCGGCGCCGGCTCGTTGCCCGTGCGGCGTCGACCGCGCGAGCCCGATTGCGAGAATTGTTCCATAATACATCATCCAATGACGAGAATAATCAGCACGTATTCATTGTAGCTGCCTACCCCTGTGAATGCTTGCTGCTGGCGCAAGCTCAAGCGCGCGTCCACATCAAAGTGGACTAAAGTTATACGGGGTGCGAGAGTGCACAATCGTTGGTCGACGGTGGGCGCAAAGCCTGAAGACGAGGAGGTTTCCATGGCGGATCACAGCATCGTTGCGGTGTTCGGCAGCATGAACATGGACCTTTCGGTGGCGTGCGAGCGCATGCCGCGCGCGGGCGAGACCGTCGGTGGCAGCGGTTTTATCACCAACGCCGGCGGTAAGGGAGCCAATCAGGCCGTTGCCGCTGCGCGCATGGGTGCGCGCACGTGCATGATTGGCGCTGTTGGGCGCGATACCTTTGGCGATGCGCTTGTGGCAGGGCTCCAGGATGCCGGCGTGGGCGTTGAGTTTGTGGCGCGTCGCGATGACGTGGAGACCGGTACCGCGACTATCATTCGCTGTGAGAGCGACAACCGCATCGTGCTGTCGCCGGGCGCCAACCATGCGCTTGCGGGCGAGGACGTTGCCCGCGCACTGAGGCGCTTGGTGGCCGACGAGCTCGACGGCGATGCCAGCGAGATTGCCCCGGCTGCCGGAAGCGTCTTTATTGCCCAGGGCGAATGTGACCTTGCAGCAACGGCCGCGGCGCTTTCTTGCGCTCACGAGCTGGGGTTCTATACGATCTTTAACCCGGCGCCCGCCTGCGACCTGCCGGCAGGAGCGTGGCCTGCGGTCGACCTGGTCTGCCCCAACGAGACCGAGTGCCAGGTGCTGACGGGCATTCTGCCCACAGATGATGCGAGCTGCGTCGCCGCGCTCAATGCGCTGCTCGACAAGGGCGCCGGCGCCGCGGTCATCACGCTGGGCGGCGCCGGCTCGGTTACGCTCGGCGATGGCGGTGAGCCGCTGCGCATGCCGGCGCTTTCGAGCGTGGTGGTCGATACGACGGCCGCGGGCGATACATTTATTGGCGCGCTTGCTGCAGCTCGTCTGGAGGGCCTGCCGCTCTTTGAGTGCATGGCGGCGGGCGCTCGCGCCTCGGCGGTGACGGTGTCGCGCTTGGGCGCTCAGCAATCAATTCCCACGCGTGCGGAAGTCGAGCACAAGTTTGGTTTAGACGGTTTGGATGTAGACGGAGAAGCGGAGTAGAACAATGGCAACCAAGAAGCTGATCCTTGATCTGGATATGGGTGTGGACGATGCGATGGCGCTCGCCTATGCCATCGCGAGCCCCGAGGTGGAGCTCGTTGGCATCACCACGTGCTTTGGCAACGTGCGCGTCGAGCAGTCGGCGCACAACTGCTTGGCGGTGCTCGACCTGTTGGGTCGTCCCGAGGTGCCGGTGTACCTGGGCGCCGATCGTCCCATGAAGGCGACCGAACCCTACACGCCGCCGGCGTCCACCACGCTTATCCACGGCAAGAACGGTATTGGCGGCGCAAGCGTGCCCGCCTCGCCGTACGAGCCGGTGGGCGCGACGTCGGCCGATGACAATGCGGCGGTCGATTACCTGATTGATGCCGCGCGTACCTATGGTCCCGATCTGGCCTACGTTGCGACCGGCCCGCTCACCAATCTGGCGCTTGCCCTGGAGCGCGATGCGGCGGCGATGATGTCCATCGGCCGCGTGGTCGTGATGGGCGGTGCGCTTACCGTGCCCGGCAACGTGAGCGCGGGCGCCGAGGCCAACATGGCGGGCGACCCCGAGGCTGCCGACGCCGTGTTGCGCTCGGGCCGCAAGCTCACCATGGTGGGCTTGGATGTGACGCACCGCGTGGTGCTCACACGTCGCGACGTTGCCGGCTGGACGGGCTCGGGCACTATGGCTGGCTGCGCGTTTGCGAGCATGGTCGAGCACTATATCGGTTCGTACGAAATGAACGCGCCCTACCTGGGCGGCTGCGCGCTGCACGATCCGCTTGCTGTCGCCGTGGCGATCGACCCCACGCTCGTAGGTGCGCTCGGCTGCAACCTGCGTGTTGACTTGCTGGGTGAGTATCGCGGCCGCACTATCTGCGACGAGCACCGCCTGTCCGATCCGGACAAGAGCGCGCTTGTGGCGCTGACCGTCGACGCCCCGCGCTTCCTGACCGAGTTCAAGACGCGTATGGCCCGTGTCCTTGGCTGATCCGCAAGATTGAGACGGCCTCCCAATCGTTTCAACGCTTCCAAAACCGTTCACGGACGATATGCTACCGTTGGTCGGCTGTGGACGGTGCTCCCCGCGAAGATATGGGCTATCATTCTTTGCTGCGCGGATTGTTACTTCTAGGGAGGCATGCCCGCGCCTCGATACAACGGATTGTTACTGGTAAGGCATGACCGCGATAGCTCGGCTATTTGCAGTCATGCCTTTTCTTTTGGCTCTGTTAGACCAAATTTGACACGATCGGCTGTTCGTCGAACCGGA